>JARXWK010000003.1 GCA_029916745.1 Dysgonomonadaceae bacterium PH5-43
GTTGTTTTGTCACTTACAAAACGTTTCCTTCTCTTCTTTAGTATTTAAAATACTAACTATTTATTGTTCAATTACAAAAAGTTTAAATCACTTCAATATATACAAAGTAATTTGCAAAATTCTTTTTCAAACATTCTAAAAGACTTAAAAAATGGTAAAATGGTTTTATTTACCGGTACGCCATGCCAAACTGCTGCTCTAAAAAAATACATTCCCTATACACTATCCAAAAATTTATTTTTGTGTGATTTTGTTTGTCATGGAGTATCAAGTCCTATTATCTGGAAAGAGTATTTATATTTTATAGAAAAAGAATATGACAGTAAAATAGTTGCAACTAATTTTAGAGACAAAGACAAGGGTTGGAACACCCATTTCGAATCTTTTACTTTTGAAAATAATGAAAAAGTATACACTCTTGAGTTTGCAAAACTATTTGGCCGACACTTTATTATGCGTCCAGCTTGCAATAACTGTAAATATACTAATTTCAATAGACATTCAGATTTTACAATAGGAGATTTATGGTATAAAGGAAATAGCAATATAAACCATGATAATCTAGGTGCCTCTCTATTATTAATCAACACACATAAAGGAGATGAATTATGGGCTAAAATAAAAAATAATTTTCATTATCATTATATAGAGCCTGATTTATTAGCTCAACCCAATCTAAAAGAACCTACAAAATCTCACCCCGCAACTATATATTTTTGGGAAGATTACAAAAAATTAGATTTTAACAGATTATTAAAAAAATACACAAGCGATAGTTTATTTTACAGAATCAAACACTAGTGTCCCATTAAAATTGGGACGTTATTAAAATTTAAATAAACTTGGCTCATTAGAGTCGCATCGTTCTTTGTCATATTGAAAATTAGTTTTGTTAAAGAGGTCTTTCAAGTGCGTTTTATCCGTCAGTGAGATGCTTAGTATTTGTAAAACTTCGTATGTACTTCTGTCAAGTTTCATGTCATGTTGGATGATTGCAACTAAGCAGTAAGCACAAATCGCAGCATAGATTTGTATTCTTACGGCATTTTCTGTAGTACCCCAGAACTTTTTAATTTTGAGGTGCTGTTTGAGCCATTTGAAGAACAGTTCCACTTGCCAGCGGTTCTTATATAACTCGGCAACTTGCAGGGCGGATATGTCCATGGCGTTGGTTAAGAATACAAACTCTCGTTTTTGTTCTTCATCCCAATATCTAACTAACCGAAGTTTATCGGGGTAGTATTGTTTGGGATAAAACCCTGTCAATTCAATGGTAATATCCGAGAGCACATTCTTAGGCATCCTTCGTTTCCATTTGAGGGCTCTATACTGAAGATTTTTCTTTGCTCTGACAACGAAACAGGCTTCTATCTGATGGATCCGATATAACATCTTGAAGTTGTTATAGGCACGGTCAAAGATATAATAAGAGCCTGGTTCATAAGGAATCTTATCCATTACTTTAGAATCGTGAACAGAAGCTGTTGTAATATGGAAGAACGTTGGTATCTGGGTTTCTACATCATACAGGGTATGAACTTTGATGCCGCCTTTCTTCTTTCGGAACTTCGCCCACCAAAAGACATTCAGACATAAATCGATTGTTGTTGAATCGAAAGCATATACGTTTCCTCCTAACTTGAAAATGTCTGTTTTACGCTTTTGCCGTGCTTCATTGACAAGGAAGTAAGCAAACTCTTCAAAGATTCGGTAGTCTCTATCTTGATTCGCCCGAGCTAAAGATGATTTTGATACGTTCTTGCCCATCCCTAAATGATAACACTTGGAACGATGAGCACCCAGAGCAATAATCAAATCTCTCAGACTTTCACGGTTGGATAGCTGACCGAACATGAGCGCAAGTAATTGATTCCAACAGGTAAAGTGTTTGACATATTTGTCACCACCATACTTGGCAACAATTCGATTAAACTTACTTCGGTTGAGAAATGCAACCAATTGAGCGAAGACGAATTTATCTTGAAACATAGCAATCAGATTAAACTGATGCGAAATTACAAATTCAAGTCCGTTCGCTTGAAAAACCTCTGTAACTAACTAAATTTCAAATATTTCAAAGAGCTTTTTGCGATTTTAATGGGACAGCAATGAGAATCAAAGTAAAAACAATAGAAATATGGTACAACAAAATATTAAAAAGAATAGTACTTTAAAGAAAGTAGGTATTATTTCTTACCATGCAGTCCCTAATTACGGAGCTGTATTGCAAACATTTGCTCTCTACAAGACCCTAGAAAACTTAGGTGTAAAACCCTATATAATAAACAGGCAAGCAACTAAGGTCTATTTTGGCAAAAGAGCTTCGTTCGTAAGATATTATTTGCTAAAAACATTACCTCTTTCCTTATTTAGAAAATTAAATAAATTGGTTCTACCAAAACATGTTTCTAATTTTTACAATAAATATTTGAATTCTGTATCAAAGCCTTTTTTCTCTGATGAAAGTTTATGTAAATACAATTTTGATTTAGATTATATTATTGCAGGCTGTGATCAGATATGGAACTTTCATATGGCGGAAGAACACTCTGAACACTTGAGTTTTAATTTCTTCCTAAATTTCATAAAGAAACCTAATATAAAAAAACTTTCTTATGCTGCTAGTTTTGGGAAAAACTATTGGGACAATGATATCAACGAAGAAACAAAGTACATAAAAGACCTTATTAATAAGTTCTCTCATATCTCCGTTAGAGAAACATCTGGGGTAAAACTGTGCAAAGAGATATTCAACGTAGAAGCTTGTTGCGTATTAGATCCCACATTGCTATTAGATGGAGATTTTTACTCTTCTCATCTAAACATAGATGATATTTCGTATCCTAAAGATGGCGTAGTATTCTTTAAGTTTTGCCAAGACCCTAAATTCTTCGAATCTGTAAAAGTACTGGCAAGTAATTCAGAAGAAAATTTTTACATAATAAATTCAGAAGAAAATTCAGAATACTATTATAATATACAAGGTCCATCTTTTGAAGAATGGTTATCTGCTATAAAGCACTCAAAGTTAGTAGTTACCGATAGTTTCCATGGAATGGCTTTTGCAATTATATTCAGGAGACCATTCGTTGTTCTTAATTGGATACCTGAACGAATCATACGACAATTAGATTTAATGGATAGATTAAATATTAAAAATAGATTTGCAGATTACGATTTACTTATCAATAATTTCAACGAATATCTAAATATGGACTATTCTACTGTTGAAGATTATTTGAAAAAAGAGCAAGATTCATCTTTGTGCTTTCTAAAAAAAGCCTTAGGTACTTCGTAATACATTTATTTTATTTTTACATTTTCTTACAACTTGTAAACTTGTAGTAAAACACACTCCTAAATACTTGTTACGTTTGTATATTTCTAACGTTGGCACATATAAAGGCCATTGTAATAGATAATTTCTAATTTGAGGAATGTTTAGATAACCAGATTGTAGCAACTCTTTAGTTTCTTTGGGATACTTGTTGATTATTTCGCTATTACCTGTAAACAGACAGTAATAGAGGATGTAAAGATGATGAGTTTTATATGAATACAAAAACTGTTTCGAAGATAAATATTTTAATTTATCAAAAAAAGAACCCAACCATATCATATTACGAAATTCACCTTCAAAGTCTTGGTATTTTAATTTTTTTGTTATAGACGACGGATTATCTCTAAAGTAATGTACTACACTTGTACATCGTCCTATTCTATCAGCGTAAGCCGAAAATTGCAAATGCAGCATTTTATCCTCTCCTAATGAATTATCTTTTAGAATTACAATATCATTTTTTAATATAGAAGATTTATATAACTTGCCATGCAAATAAGTATCTATATAGTCAAAACTTATAGGAATATAATTTATCGGAGATAATACATCAAAAATAAAACGACCCTCTCTAAACTCTAATAAATTTCCATTTTTAGTCATTCTTTGTATACTACCAATAACAATATCTGTTTTATTCTCTATTGAAGATGCAAGAAGACTTTGAATAGCATTTGGACTCAGCATATCATCCCCATCTAAAAACATAAAATAATCACCTTTAACTGCTCCCAAGCCAATCATACGACCATCTCCAATAACAGAGTTCTTTGTATTATAAACAAGTTTAATACGGTCATCCTCTAATGATATTTTTTCCACCAATGCTTTAGTATTGTCCAAACTACATCCATTAATTACTATAATTATCTCTAAATGCGAATATGATTGATTGCAAATTGAATTTATCGCATCTTCAATATAAGGTTCTACATTATATGCTAATGTTATCGTTGATACTAAAATAGATCCTTTCGTATTCATTATTATTTATTTATCCTTGATTATATCTTCCTGTCCATTTACTTAACAACACTTTACTGAACAAAGATTTATTATTTTTTTTGTTTTTAATACTATAATCTATTGCAGCAATAGCTCCAGAAGAAAATCTATCCAATCCCCATTCTGAAATTATAGTCTTACTCATACTCCCCATTTTATCTAAGTCTTCATCTGTTAAAGAACTTATTTTTAAGAATATATCCACCAACTCAGTTTCATTATTGGCATCAAATACAAATCCATTTTCATTATTATGGACTAGTGAATTAGTACAACCTAATTGTTTTGAGGCAATAATAGGTAAAACGGCCGCCATAGCCTCATTAATTACCAGACCCCATTGTTCGTAGTAACTCGCTAAAACAAACGCAGTGGCATTCTGATATATACGTCTCAATTCAACAGGAGTTTGAAATGGCAAGAAGATTATTTTATTCTTCAATTCTTCAGATAATAACTCTAAACCGTCTCGTTCAGGCCCCTCTCCTATCAATAATAATTTAAGATCCGGATTTGAAGACTTATTATAAAATTTAATAAATGCTGAGATTATTGTATGGAAATTTTTTCGTTGTATTTGTCTACCTACAGATAAAATATAGCGGTCTGGGTTATCTATTGGGTTAACTTTCTTACCCCAAAACGAATTATCCACAACATCGACACCAAAAAACACTGCAGAACTTTCAAATCCCCAAAACGTATATGTATCTAACCAGTCCTCCGTCGGACACAATATTGCATCTACATTTGAGTATATTATTTTCTTTACCAAATTAACAATAACATTTCTTTTTACATTTTCCAATTTAGAATCATCGAATATAACAACAGATTTATTGTTCTTTTTAGCCCAATAAACAGCTGCGGCTCCTGATGTAAATGCAATAGCTCCAGACAAAACAACTTCAGGCTTTATTTCATCTAATTTTTCCACTACACGCTTCTTTGCTATAGCGGGAACCACATCCTCTATTTTTTCATCAGGAAATAAACAAACCCAATTAATCGAATCAGAATTTACCTTTTCTGAAAAAGCATAAGGACTACCTTTTCCTGCTATTTCAATAACAATAAGTTCATCCCCTCGTATCGCTAAATCTAAAGAAAGTTGTTTTAAACGAGCTGGCCAATATACTCTAAAGTCAGTATGTAAAGCTACTATTTTCATTGATTACCAAATTTACGAAATATTAATAGGGAAAAATTATTAGGAAAGGGTAACAGGAATATATATATCCAAACCTTAATGTTAAGTGGATTAAATTTTAATGAATTCAACGATTCCTTTAAACTATTTTTTTTATCCCCAACTAGTAAAAACATAGAAGCTCTCATTTTATACCAAAGAGAAACATATCGTTTCAAACCTGCTATATTCTTATTGTTATCAAGTAAAAACTTTAATTCTTTTCCTAAATCATGTTTTTCTTTTTGTATTCGTGGTAATTTTGTAGAATAATTAGTAGATGCTTCATTTACAAAATAAACACTTATTTTGTTACTATATGCAATCTTATATTTAATTGCTAATTTAGCCCAAGTAATCAAATCTTCACCTTCAATAACACCCTCAGGAAAAGCACCTATAGACAATATTGCTTCTTTTTTCACTACTACTGCTGACGTCCACAACGGTGGAGTAGAACAAGATGCTATTTCAAAATAATTAGACAACACGCCTTTTTCTCCTTCAAATGGTATCTTATTTAATATTATAGGTTTTACAACATCTGCATGTTTCATTTCATATTTAGTCGCATATACAGAACATTCTGGGAATGATTTTATCAAATCAACTTGAGCTTCTAAATAATTAGGTTTCCATTCGTCATCAGCATCTAATAATGCTATATAATCATATTTAGCCTCTCTTATTCCTTTATTACGTGCTACAGAAACACCTTGATTTTGTTGTTCTATTAATCTAATTCGAGGGTCTTCTAGCGACTTAACTATATCTACGCTTTTATCTGTACTGCCATCATTTACTATTACCACTTCAAAATCTTGAAATGTTTGATTAAAAACAGAATTCAAAGTATTAACAATCTGTTTCTCTTTATTGTATAATGGAATAACTATACTAATCATAATCTGTCATTTATCCTTTTAATCACTTCTTCTGTAATCTCTCGCTGTCCTTTAGGATTTAAATGTATAGCATCAAAAAACAGACTATAATCAGAACTGAACTTATAGTTCAAATCCCAATACTCTATCAATTCGTTATTCTCGGTATAACTTGTGAATATATTTGCAACTTTCGCATATCCATCTTTATCAACCTCGTTAAGCACATCAACGACAGGTGTTTGTACTAATATCACATTTACACCTCTATCAGTAATCATCTTTAATGTTTCATCAAAAACAACAAGCAAATTTTCATCAATAGTTATTGCTCTATTATGATGACTTGTACCTGTTTCCATCTGCATCTTTAGACTTTCTATATCCAAAGTTCCTTTCTTTAAATTTGAATAATCTCCTCTCCAACCTCTCTGAGATGCATTTATTAAAACATCGGAATATCGTGTTAATGAAAATACTTTATGGATAAAATAATCCAACTTCGTGTCTTCAGAAATTTTCACATAATCATTTATTACATCATTATCCATAAAAGGATAAAACAGTTTATACGAATTTTCGCTCAGTCCCGAACCTACAAATGTAAATTGATCTACACCATACAATACATATTTTAATGAATCCGAGTAAGGTGATTCTAAATACTGCTTTGTCATTGTATAACGATCTATTACATTAACTCCTTCTCTTGTATATTTAGAAACGGACAACTCAGTTTTGTTCTCTAACATCTCCTTATCAACAGAAAGCATAAGCATAGAGTGTCCTATCATTAACACTTCTGAAAATTGATTAAGTCCATAAAATTTATTCACTCCTTCAAGCAATATCCTCCCGAGTGCAAAGTTAATGATTATAAGTACGGTTACAAATATCAATACAGCTCTTACTATTTTATTTTTTTTCATCTTTATACTAAATAATTACCTAAAACTGAAAATAAACAAAACCACCGTCACTTACTCCAAAGAGCTGAATCATAGCTAAAAGGCAAGCATAACCAATCGCTGACATGTATGGATTGAATTTAACCTCTTTATATTTAATCCAATCTAAACCTATAAATGCAATAAGTAACAACAATGTCAATGCTGTTGTAAATGCAGATGAGCCCCAGATAAACACTCCTGATTGATTAAACATTCCCATTACCACCCCATAAGCCTTTTCAATATCTTCTATTCTAAAAAACACCCATGCAATAGAGACAAGAGTAATGACTATAAGGGTCGAAAATATATTTCTTAATATTGAATATATTGTGTTTTTTCTATCCAACAATATATAGACATTTGTTTTTTTCCAATAATATTCTGCAAGGTAATAAATGGCGTGTAATGCACCCCAAAGTATAAACGACCAATTAGCACCATGCCACAATCCACTTAGAAGAAACACCGACGAAATATTAAATATCCAACGATATTCAGAAACTCGGTTACCACCCAAAGGAATATAAACATATTCGGTAAACCACGAAGTTAGCGATATATGCCACCTTTTCCAAAATTCTTTTATTGATGTTGAAAAATAAGGATATTTGAAGTTTTCGTTTAACTTAAAGCCCATTGCTCTAGCAACTCCTATAGCCATATCTGAATAGCCGCTAAAATCTGCATATATCTGAAATGAGTAAAATATAGCTACCACAATTAATGTATATGAAGAATGATGTTCTGGATTACTAGCATACACCATATTGATATACACAGCCAACCTATCTGCAATCACCATTTTCTTGAAAGCACCCCACAAAAAACGCTTTCCTCCTTCAATAAGACATTCTAAATTTATTTTTGTTGGCGATTGAATTTGTGGCAATAAATTCCGAGCACGCTCTATTGGTCCAGATAATATAGTAGGAAAGAAAGATACAAACAATGCATAATCAGTAAAACTCTTAGTAATAAGCATTTTACCTTTATAAACATCTAATGTATATGTTAATGCCTGAAACGTAAAAAATGAAATACCCACAGGCAATATTATCTTTAACAAACCTAACTTAACACTAATTCCCAGAACCTCTAAAGCATCATTAACTGAACCAATAAAAAAATTGACATATTTGAAATATCCTAAAATACAGAGCGAACCAACCACCGCTATCCACAACCAATATTTAGTTTTTATATTATTGCTTAACTTATACTTGTCTATCTTAATTGCCGACACATAATTGATTAAAGTTGTAACTAACAATAATATAACAAATTCCCATTTTAGGAAAGCGTAGAAATAATACGAACTCAACAATAAAATTAGATTTCTAAATTTAACTTTATTATCCGATGGCAATGCTTGCAAAGCTATACAACAAAGAAGTATAATTGCAAAGAAAAAACCAAAAGACAGAGAATTAAATATCATCAGAATAATATCGTTTAAAACCTAACATTAAACCATATAAAGCAAAAGGAAACGATAATGTCATTAATGAATAATTTACAACATTATCGGTGTATAATGTAGACAACATACCAGCAAGACTAACACCTGCAATCCCACCCATAAGTTTCGCTATTGCATTTTTATCTGTAAAATATACAAATATAGAATGTATTATAAGAGCTAACAAGGTAAGAGCATATAAAACCAAACCTATTATTCCCGTATCGCACAATATTTGTATATAGTCATTATGAACAATTTTTATAATTCCAAAAGGGTGATCCCAATCATAAAAAGCATGCTGTAACATCCCGAGTCCTGAACCCATTAATTCTTTTTCTTCATAAAAATTTTTCAAACTCCACTCCCACATAGCAAACCTACCACTGGAATCTATATCATCTTTTGAAAGGCTTTCTCCTCTTTCAACTATTTCGTCTGCCGACATTTGCTTAATAAACATCTTCTCTCTAACTTGAGGAACAAACAATACTGTACCCACAAGAAGAGCACAACCTAAAACCACATAAGGTATTGACCTAACTTTATAACGCAATATTGCGAATATCACTATAGTTATAGAAGATGCTAATATACCCGTACGAATAGACCCTAGTACTGACGGTAATATAAATAAGACTACATAAAATAAGTATTTATACTTTCCTGTATACGAAAAAAGGAATAAAGATATGGTGATAGGCACAACGTAAAAGTCAACAATTGCTGGCCCCCAATATACAACACTATCTAAAACTTGGCTTACAAAAGGAATCTGAAATAAAAGTAACTGCCAAATTGATCCCAATAAACCCACATACAATACAACATTCAATACTTTTAGAAAATACATATTAGGATTCTTTTCCATAGGCATCTTAGATGCAAAAAGCATAATAATGAAAGGGTATAGATATTTTAGGAATACTCTCAAACCATATCCCTTAACGGGCGACAAATACATTTCCACTATAAGCCAACATAAATATATGAAATAAAAGAAAATAGCTGGTGTTATTTTTATTTTCTCTTTTGAAAGAAATATTCCTATAAGTGTGACTATTATACATATCAACAATCTATTAGCCATCATAACACCACAACCTAAAATTGCGGTTGCTAATAGGAATAAAAATAAATATTGTTGATTATTTACTACAAATAAAGTATTTTTATTGAAAGGATCTTTTAATAAAAATATCTTGTTGTTAAATAGGTAACTAAGCCCCATAACGGTAAGAATAAAGAATATTAGATATTGTAGTACTGTATACATTGACTTCCTATATTTTCTATTGAAAAACGTTTAACATTATCTTTTGCTTTTAAACCCATTGTCTTTCGCAATGTTTCATCGCTCATTAACAAGTTCATTTTATTTGCCAATTCGTCTATATTTCTTAGTTCTACAAGGAAACCGTCTTCCTTATTAGTTATTATTTCTCCAGGACCGCATTCGCAATCAAAGGCTATACAAGGCACTCCGCATTCCATTGCTTCGGTTAAAACCAATCCAAATCCATCATACAAAGTCGGCAATACAAACAACGATGCTTGTTGCATTATTTGCTTAACATCATCTTTTGGAGTTTCCAATAGAACTTTAGCCTGCAAAGATAGTGTATTTATTTCATTTTGTAGTAATTCTTTATCATGACCATCACCATATATCTTTATTTTCCAATCAGGATATTGTTTATGTATCTTAGCAAAGGCTCTAATCAGATATTGAAAACCTTTAGGATAAACTAATCGCCCCATCGAAACTATTGTTTTAGAATCTAAATTCGACAGTTCATCTGATTTAAATGATAAGGGATTAGGTATAACCGTAAATTTTTCTCCTCCTCCCCAAAGCATCTTATCTCTTTCGGTTAGTAAAACTATATTATCGTAATGCGAAGCCGTCCGTTCTTCTCGCCACAAAAGCAGTCTCAACCAATATTTACGGATAAAGCGAAACTTATCGTTCTCCATTGCATTTCCTAAATGCGTAAGATAATTCTTCGTAAAATGAAACTCTAATATTTTCGTGCTCCCATCTTTTAGTTTATACAGAAAAGAAGCATCTCGTCCGAAAACACTGATAGTTATATTTGGTTTTATCTCTAAAAGTTTAGACTCCAGAACCTGTTTATATGTTTTAGTTTTGGAGTTTCCGAGTATTAAATCCCAAGGTTTTAAATTAGGAAGAATTATATCTAGATAATGAAACTGTATTTTATCGGAAAATGTAAAGAATAGCGACTTTGGTTTGCTCGAAGCCACGATTATATGAACTTCACAACATAATACATCGGCAAAATAATTAGCCTTTGTTGAAATCACACGTTCTATACCACCCGAATTACCAATAGAGCTAAGAGAGTATGCTATTTTCATTTAAGTAGTTTTTGTTTAAAAAGATTTGTAGATCTTTTTATTTTACTAATAAATGCTTTATTCTCAAAAGTTACATTATATACCATTTTTGTATCTTTTGCCCAAATACGTTTATAAGCCTCTTCGCCTTTAAGATGATCTACAACAACAAAATCATTGTTTATTGCATATTCCACACATGATAATAAACTAATTTTACCTGGAGAATAAACCGAATATTCCGAATGAATTGCAGGCATGTACAAAGCCATATATCTGTTATATGCAAAACAAATATACCAAGCAATAGAAACACCAGAAACCTTATGTACCACAAAAAACAAAACATTGCTTTTCAATCCTTCTTTTATTATATTTTCATGAAAAAAAGGAGCTTTATAGGCTTTAGGCCAACGTTTAGAATGAAAATCTAACATAATTTTCAATTCATCAATAGCGTCTGTAACGGTATTATATGAATACGAAATAGTTTCTATTTCTCCTTTATGTTCTATCAAACGTTTAGTTGTTCGTTTCAAATCAGCAACAAATGATTTTTTCAAGGTAGAAGTATAATCTTCGATTTTATCGAATTCTTTAATTGAAAAATAAGGACAAGCTTGTTCTGATAATTCTTGATAATTATTAGGGATAAACATACTGTGCAAACCATCTAAAATAATTAAATCATAATAAGGCAATAGCTTCCACAATTCACAATAGAAAGACTGCACATCATCGCACCCTACTTCTTCAGAAAATATTGGGTCGTGATAATCAAAATCAGAATACCCCATTGGAACTATCAATTTTCTATAAGCATTTTTCCAATTTTGATGCCACCTGACTAAAGGAAAAATCACTTCTTTTTTCGATTTTTCATGAATACCATACACGAATAAAGGTTCTAATTTTCGCAAAGGCATATACGTTTTTACCCAAGCCTTAACTATTGCTGGATGAAAAAAAACATGAGAATTTGGACTATCATCCATTACCCTCAACCATTTATTTTGAAAATTATCACTCCAAATAGTGCCCCAATCTTTAATTATTTCTATTTTCCACATTCTATTTTGCTTCAAAATAAAGTTCTTTATTCCATTTATTTGCCTTAACAAACACCGACGGCAATTCTCCCGAATATGATTTTCCAAAATCCGTTAATGGTTCAATATATTCGTTTATTGCTGCCAACTTAGTGTTATACTCTTCTTTCGTCAATTTAAATAATTTACTATTTTTCCAATTTAGTTTCAATATTTGTGAGTATGGCATAGAGTACCAAAGCCATACACAATACTTGAAATTACGAATATTAAATTCCATAAAATCTCGCACTATCCTATCTGCTAACTGCGCAGTTGCAATATGATCCGACCAACCTTCAAAACTATGTGTCGAAAACATAGCTTCTGGTCGAATATCATTAACTATTTGCATTAATCCTTCATAATCAGCAAATTTATCAATCTCTCCGTCTTTCCAATGTAAGTAAGTAATATTATCAACATTAACACTCAATATCTTTGCAGCCTTGTGAGTTAAAGACAATCTTTGTTGTGCTAATTCTTTTTTAGATATTAAACTCTCTGGATATGCAGCATCTCCATCTGTAAGTATCGCTATATGCACTTTACAGCCCCGCTTTTGATAGTATTGAATTAGTCCCGCACAACCAAAAACTTCATCATCGGGGTGAGGTGCAAGAATTAGAATGGACTTAAAATCTCCCAATCCTTTTTTAGCAAAAAGCCAAGCACAAAAACGAATAGTCAATACTCGTAGGTAACGATATATGTTTTTTAGGTTATTCACCATTCAATTGTTTCATATAAAATTCCACATATTTCTCAGCTGCTTTTCTCCATGTAAAAAGCCCTGCCCTATCTAACGCTTTGGCTTTAAGTTCAGATTGATTATATTTTCCTTTTTCAAAATCAAACATAAAATCTGCCATCTCGGTATTGCTATCTTCCGACACATAAAAAGCAACATCTCCTCCCACTTCTTCTAATGAAGAATTTCTACATGTAACAACAGGTGTACCGCATGCCATAGATTCTAAAATTGGTAATCCAAAGCCTTCATACTTCGATGGAAAAAAGCTTGCTATTGCACCTGAATACAGTGTTCGCAATTCGTTATCTGAAATTCCTCCAAGCAAATGAATTCTTCCTTCTTTGATTTCTTTTTCAAATCTCACCTTTATTGCTTCCGGACATTTATGCCACACCAAAACCAAGTCATAACTTCCTCCCTGTTCTACATAATTATGGAAATTTTCCATTAACAATTCTGTATTTTTTCTACCTATATCACAAGAAGCCATAACAAAATATGGACGTTTCAGTACGTATTTCAACTCTACATTTTTTATATTTTCTTCTGTTTCCGGAAAAAAATTATCCTTAGAGATACCCCAATGAATAACAGTAACCTTATCTTCTGGCACGCCAATATATTTAACAATATCTTGTTTTGATGAATGCGAACAAGTAACTATAGCTTTACACGACTTTCCCAACTTAGTGCAATTAATTCTATCCGAATCATGTCCTAAAAAAGACTCTTGATAAGAAAAAAACATAGCATCATGCAACGTCAGCACCGTCTTCTCCGGCTTTGCAACATATCCGAAATTATGAGGAATATGCAGCAAATCGTACTTAAACAGCATTTCTTTAAGCCTTAACTTAGCAACCCATTCGTTATAAGGAGATCTATCGCGAAGATAAATATGTTTATTTTCAAAAGGCAAATCAAACTTTTTCGAGGTTACTCCTTTAATATTTTGTGTATATAAAACCAAATTAAAAGGCAATTCATCTTTCATCTCTGCTAAAGCCTGCACCAACTCCAATGTCGTACGCCCAACACCTGACAAATACCCCCTTACAAACAGTGGCACCACTGAATTAACATCTATACAAACCGTCTTTTTTCTTCTCATATCCTATCGTTACATTTCACCAGAAAAATCACATCTTCCGTCCTTTTTGATTAGCCTGCAAAGATACAACATTTATCGGCAATTTCCTACTAAATCGCCACTTTTCATCAAAACGACATAATCATAGTGAGCTATCAAAAAAGCTCACTACATTTCCCTCAAAAACTCAAGGAGATTCGACCAAAAGCTCACTGAGTTTTTTGAAAATTGTACTGAGTTTTTCCAGCATAAGACAGTTTTTTAAAGTTAAAACGTAGCGAATAGCTTTAAAATGTACATTTTCAAACTTTTTAACAAATAAAACACAGTGTTTTACTGTGTGAAAAAGATGATAATTAACGCTACTCACAAAAGGTTATATCGTTGATTTTTAACAAGTTGATTTTCAAATGTAAACATGATGTTACACGATGTTACTCTAAGTAAAAGGAAGTAAAGAAAGTAAAGGAAGTAAAGAAAGTAAAAAAAACACCCCCCAACCCCCTCGCAAGCGAAGGGGTGTAGAGAAATTCTTTTTTTTATTTTTTCAAGCCCAAACTACATCAACTCTGGCAAGAAAATCATTATTGCAAAAAACATTCCGAAAACGCTTGGAAAACCCTCCAAAATTTACTACCTTTGCAATCGCCATTTAGCTCAAGCTTTTAACAACAACTCAAATTTCACAAACAAACGCAATGAACAAAATCAAATTAATCGTCCTGTCGTTACTTTTTTCGATAACAGTTTTCGCTAACCCTCTGTGGATGAGATACCCTTCGTTATCGCCAGACGGACAAACAATAGCTTTTGCCTACAAAGGTGATATCTACACAGTTGACGCTAAAGGCGGAGAAGCTAAGCAGATAACTCTTCATTCGGCTCACGACTATATGCCTATCTGGTCGCCCGATAGCAAAAACATTGCATTTGCAAGTAATCGATTCGGAGGTTTCGATGTGTTTATCGTTTCAGCAAATGGAGGAACACCTATGCGCTTAACAACTTTTTCGGGAAACGAACTTCCATTATCTTTCACTCCTGATGGCAAATCAATTGCGTTTAGTGCTAAAATTCAAGCTCCAGCCCAGAGTGCTGCATTCCCTTCGGGGGTAGTATCTGAGATTTATAAAGTCCCTGTTAGCGGAGGTCGCACCGAGCAAATATTAGCGATTTCAGCTGATGCAATGTCTTTCGCATCTGATGGCAAATCGTTTGTTTATCAAGACCGTAAAGGGTTTGAAGACAAATGGCGCAAACATCACACTTCGTCTACAACTCGCGATATTTTGTTTTACGATGCCAATAGTCAAAAGCACACAATACTAAGTTCTTACGCTGGCGAAAACACCGACCCTGTGCTTAGCACCGATAATTCGACTGTATATTTTCTGAACGAACAATCAGGCTCTTTCAATGTTTGGGCTATGCCATTAAACAATCCTAACAGCCTTAAACAAATAACCAACTTCAAAACTCACCCTGTACGTTTCTTGAGTATCGATAAGGCAGGTAAACTTTGCTTTTGGTACGATGGCGAAATCTACACAATGGCAGCATCGGGCAAACCCGAAAAGGTTAAAATATCGATTATTGAAGATGATAAGTTGAACGATTTTGAAACCATAAACAGAGGGGCTTACGCCGAAGCTGTATCGAGCGATGGTAAACAAGTAGCCTCAGTTATGAGAGGTGAAATATTTGTTTCTTCGGTCGATTATAAATACACAAAACGCATAACCAACACTGCGGCTAAAGATGCTATGCCTTCATTTTCTCCAGATGGCAAAACGCTTGTTTATGCTTCGGAACGAACAGGCGTATGGAGTCTTTACACTGCAAAAACAGGGAGAGAAGAAGAACCTTTCTTTTTCAATGCAACACTGATAGAAGAAGAGCCATTATTCAAAGAATCTAAAACGGAAAGAGTTCACCCTGAATATTCGCCCGATGGAAAGAAAATTGCTTTCATTCAAGACCGACACAAAGTGATGGTTTACAATATCGACAGTAAGAAAACAACAGAGATAACTGATGGTTCGGATAATGCCAACTCTTCAGGAGACATACACTTCGAGTGGTCGCCCGATAGTAAATGGTTAGCAATAACTTACTCTCCAAACAAACACGACCCCTATTACGACATTGGTTTGGTAAGCGCTGAGGGAGGCGAAGTGATAAACCTAACAAATAGCGGATACACTGACGTTAACCCCAAATGGGTGTTAGACGGTAACGCAATCCTTTTCTTATCGGAAAGATACGGTATGCGCAACCACGCCTCGTGGGGATCGCTCAACGATGCATTCTTAGTGTTTATGAATCAAGAGGCTTACGACAAATACCGTTTAAGTGAAGATGATTACAAGCTTTTTGAAGAAGAGAAGAAACTGAAATCTAAGGATAAAGCCGCTGAAAAAGACTCAACAAAAAAAGATGATAAAAGCATCAAAATAGAGCTTAAAAACATCGAAGACCGCATAGTAAGGGTTACACCTAACTCTTCTAACTTGGCTGACGCTATGCTCACTAAAGATGGCTCAAAACTTTATTACCTGTCTGCATTTGAAAAAGATTACGATTTATGGTCGATAAACACTCGAACACGTGAAACTAAAATAGAAATCAAGGGTGCAGGTAGAGGACGATTAAATCTTGATAAAGACGGAAAAATATTGTTTTCGTTAGGTAGTTCAGCTCAAAAAATCACTTTAGCTGGCAACAAAAAAGAAACGATAAACATAAACGCCTCTATGGATTTAGATTTAGCTGCCGAACGACAATATATGTTCGACCACGTATGGACTCAAGAAGACAAGCGATTCTATGTTAAGGATTTACACGGCGTAAATTGGAAGCTTATGAAAACCTCTTACGAAAAATTCTTACCTCATATAAACAACAATTTCGATTTCTGCGAATTATTAGGAGAGATGCTGGGAGAACTAAACTCATCGCACAATGGAGCTCGTTACAGTCCGAGATACAACAACCCCGACGTAACAGCTAACTTAGGTTTATTGTTTTCTTGGACATATAATAAAGACGGACTACTTATAGACGAGGTATTAGAGAAAGGTCCTTTCGACACTGCCGAAAGCAAAGTTAAAGCAGGTTGTATTTTAACAGCTCTAAATGGCGTAGAAATTAAGAAAGATGAAGATTATTTCCCTCTATTAAATAAAATAGCAGGGCAAAACACTTTATGTTCTTTCTCAAATCCAGAAACAAACGAAAAATGGGACGAAGTAATTAAGCCAATATCAATAGGCACGGCCAATTCTTTACTTTACACTCGATGGGTGAAACAACGAGAAGCCGACGTTGAACGCCTATCTAACGGACGTTTAGGTTATGTACACATTCAGAGTATGGCAGACCCCAGTTTCCGTTCTATATACTCCGATATTTTGGGTAAATTCAACAATAAAGAAGGTATAGTAATAGACACTCGTTACAATGGAGGTGGTCGTTTACACGAAGATATAGAGATATTATTCAGTGGCAAAAAATACTTCACACAAGTAGTTAGAGATGTTGAAACTTGCGATATGCCAAGTAGACGATGGAATAAACCTTCAGTAATGATAATGGGCGAAGCAAACTACTCTAATGCTCACGGTTCACCTTGGGTTTACAAACACGTAGGCATAGGCAAACTTGTTGGTATGCCCGTACCTGGCACTATGACTTCTGTTTCGTGGGAAAACCTGCAAGACCCTTCTTTATTATTCGGTATTCCTATCGTTGGTTATAAGTTAGCTGATGGCTCGTATTTAGAAAACCAACAGTTAGAGCCCGACGTTAAAATAGCTAATTCTCCTGAAAAGTTAGTAAAAGGAGAAGACGAACAACTTGCAAAAGCAGTTTCAGTTCTTTTGGAAGAACTGAAAAGATAAAAGTTAAAAACTAAAAAC
Organism: Dysgonomonadaceae bacterium PH5-43; assembly: GCA_029916745.1. Classification (NCBI taxonomy): domain Bacteria; kingdom Pseudomonadati; phylum Bacteroidota; class Bacteroidia; order Bacteroidales; family Dysgonomonadaceae; species Dysgonomonadaceae bacterium PH5-43. The sequence goes on from JARXWK010000003.1 coordinate 18,041, forward strand.
TAAAAGTTGGCGCAAAGCGTAAGCGAGCAAGCTCTCAGATAAAAGTTAAAGCTGCCTAAAGGGCAGAATTTGCATAGACGTATGGCGAGAGAAGCGTTGCCTACTGATATAAGGCGCAAAGCGACAAAATTAGATAAACGTTAAAACAATCGTGTATTTTCGTAGATACGTGGTGTGCTGCGTCTCTATTAATAATAAAGATTGGGCATCTCTTGTAGTAGCTGCTGCCTAAAACAAATTGAAGAATTAAAAATTATGAAAAAAGATAATTCCCCTGTTTCTTTAGGAACAGAAAACATTGGGAAGCTACTTATGCAATATGCTCTTCCTGCAATTATTGCAATGACTGCTTCCTCTCTTTATAATATTACCGATAGTATATTTATCGGTCACGGTGTAGGTCATTTAGCATTATCTGGATTGGCTATAACATTCCCCTTAATGAATCTCGGAGCAGCTTTTGGGTCGTTGGTAGGAGTTGGAGCTTCCACCCTACTATCTATACGTATGGGGCAAAAAGATTACGAAACTGCCAACAATATACTGGGTAATGTTTTTATTCTTAACCTCATTATGGGTATAGGTTTTAGTATAGTGGCACTTATATTTCTAAATCCGCTACTTATATTTTTCGGAGCAAGCGCAGATACACTACCATACGCTCGCGATTTTATGGAAATTATATTGCTTGGCAATGTGGTTACTCACATGTATTTAGGATTAAATGCTTTACTTCGTTCGGCAGGTAAACCGCAAAAAGCGATGATGGCAACGATATACACAGTGCTTATTAACCTTGTATTAAACCCTCTGTTTATCTTCGGCTTTGGTTGGGGCATTAAGGGTTCGGCTTTCGCCACTGTTATATCTCAGGTTGTAGTTCTTTGCTGGCAACTACATATTTTCAATGATAAAAACTTCTTCATTCATTGGAAAAAAGGAATATACAAACTTAAAAAGAGAATAGTTATAGATGCTTTATCCATTGGCACTGCACCCTTTTGTATGAATGCCGCAAGCTGTATAATAGTTATAGTAATAAATCAGCAATTGATGAAATACGGAGGCGATTTAGCCGTTGGAGCCTATGGTATAGTAAATAGAATAGCCTTCCTTTTTATTATGATTGTTATGGGACTTAACCAAGGTATGCAGCCCATTGCAGGATATAACTTCGGAGCAAAACTATACGACAGAGTTACTCAAGTATTGAAGAAAACAATAATGTTTGCAACCATTATAATGACAGTAGGATTTGCTATCGTAGAACTATTCCCTCTTGCGGTTGCATCTATCTTCACTACCGAAAGTAGTTTGATAGAGATAGCCGTACCAGGATTAAGATTAACACTACTTATGTTTCCTTTAGTAGGTTTTCAGATGGTAACATCAACATTCTTTCAGAGTATTGGCAAACCTCAAAAAGCCATATTATTATCTTTAACCCGACAAATGATATTCTTAGTGCCTCTACTACTTATATTGCCTCGATATTTTGAAACAACAGGAGTATGGGTTAGTTTTACTATTGCCGACTCGCTGTCGATAATATTTGCAGCAACGTTATTGTGGCACGAATTTAAGAATATTAAATCGCAAAAAGAAACAACAATTTAGCAAACTTCAATCTTTTATATCATGAATAATTATATAATAACCATTGGTAGAGAATTAGGTAGCGGAGGCAAGCTATTAGGAGAAATGTTATCGAAAGAGCTAAACATACCTTGTTACGACAAAGAGCTAATAGCTCTTGCTTCTAAAGAAAGCGGCTTAGGCACAGAGTTTTTCGAAAAAGCCGATGAAAAGAGCAGTCACAGTATATTCGGGTCTCTATTCGGCTCACGCTCAGGATTTATAGGCGATTCATCAAACAACTACCTCTCTAACGAAACTCTATTTAAGATACAAAGTGATGTTATAAAAAATTTAGCAGAAAAAAGTTCGTGTATATTCGTAGGTCGTTGTGCCGATTATATTCTAAGAGATAACAAAAACCTACTAAGTATATTCGTAAGCGCAAACCTCGACAATCGCATCAACACAATATCTCAAAACAATAATATCTCAAAAACCGAAGCTCAAACTTTAATTGAACAAACAGATAAGAAAAGAGCAAACTACTACAACTACTTTAGTAACAAAACTTGGGGAATGGCTGCTTCTTACGACTTATGTTTTAATTCGTCTAAAATAACTATGGAACGTATTATTGAGTTTGTGAAGCCACATTTAACAAAAACTTAACAAAAAAACAAAGCACTTCAATTATATCTGAGTTACATTTGTATTTAGAAATATAAGTTATGGCAAATACACATAAACTATCTTGGATAATATTGCTATTTTCTATTTGTTTAAGTATTTGTAGTTGTAAAAAAGATAAAGACCCTACATTATCGAGTATAGGAGCAACATTCGCACTGCCGTTTTATGGTGCTGTTTTTGATAAATATTATAAAGAAACAGGCATAAAAATAAAAACAACGGGAATATCAAGCGGAGCTGGATTACGAACACTACAAGACAAAACTATAGACTTTGCCTATTCGGAGGCAATAATAAGCGAAAAGGAATTAAATGAATTTAATGCCGAACTACTTATTATCCCTACCTGTTTAGGTGGAGTGGTTATTCCTTTTAACATTCCTGGTGTTGACAAACTAAACCTAAGCGGAAACATTCTTGCCGATATTTTTATGAATAAAATAGAATATTGGGACAACAAAGCTATCAAAGCCATAAACCCTAACGTTAAGCTCCCTCACCTAAAAATTACAATAGTTTATAGATACAATGGTAGCGGAACTTCGTATATTCTATCTAATTATCTTAACAACGCAAGCAACGAATGGAAAACATCAAGAGGCATAAGTAGGTCTTTAAATATTAAAAATGGTATAGCAGTCGAAAGCGGCATAAGAATAGCTTCCTCTGTTGCCGAAATAGAAGGAGCCATAGGATATACCAACGCCGAATACTCAGAAATATTTAATCTCAACAATATTGCATTAGAAAATATAAGTGGTAATTATATACAGTATAGCACAGAAAGTGTTTTAGCAGCTGCCGATATAGAACTACCCGACTACCCTATTACTCTTACCAACTCAACCAACGAAAAGGCTTATCCATTAAGTTGTTATTCGTGGGTGTTCGTTTACAAAAACCAGAAGTATAAAGCACGAAGCATAGAAAAATATAATTCACTAAAAAACTTTATTGAGTTTCTGATAAGCGAAGACGTACAAAATGTGGCTAACAAATTAAACTACATTCCCCTACCCGACAATGCTTTGGTTAAGGCTAAAGAGTTGATTAATGAAATGGAGTGGAAATAAACATTAAAAATGTATATGGATAAAGTATTCAGAACAATATTATTCGCATCTGCATTCCTATCACTTTTATTAGTAGCAGGAATACTTCTTTCGCTGGTAATAGAGTCTGTTCCTGCTCTAAAACATATCGGATTATTTGAATTTATTTCTTCTTCTAAATGGGATTCTCACTATGAACAAGAACACTACGGAACACTTTCTTTTCTTATTGCCACCTTTGTTACATCTATAATAGCAATGCTCATATCATTCCCATTCTCTATGTCTCTAACAATACTAAACGGAGGATATTTTGCAGAAACTAAATTTGCCTATATATTAAATCTCATTATAAATTTCTTTGCAAATATACCATCAATATTATGGGGTATATTAGGTTATTTCAGTTTACGACCTATACTTATTTCGTTAGATATAGGGGTGCAAGGATTAGGTATAATAACTGCATCTATTGTATTAGCTATAATGATAACCCCAATAACAACATCGTTATGCTTAGACCTGATAAACAAGGTACCTTTTAATATCAAAGAAGCTGCATATAGCTTAGGTGCCTCGCCATTTGAAGTTATAAGTAAAATTTGCTTACCTTATTTAAAGAAAGAAATTGTAGCTACATATTTATTTGCATTTGGTAGAATACTTGGCGAAACTATGATTATTGTAATGCTTATAGGTAATAACAACCATTTACCCACTTCAATAGCCGATACGAGCAACACTATGAGTAGTATAATTTTATTTCAGTTTGGCTCGGCAAGCGACCTTAAATTCAGTTCTTTATTTGCAATAAGTTTATTATTGTTTATTATAACAACCATAATTAATTCTATAGTTATAAATATGCTAAAAGGAAGAAAATATGGATCATAATAAAACATATCGCAATATTATCAATAAGTTTTACTTAGTAGTAGTCTGTGTCTTTTCGGCAATCACCCTACTACCTTCATTCGTGATTGTGTTTAATCTGATAAAGAATGGCATTGCTTACATCGACATAGATTTCTTAATAAAAAACCAACCATCTATAACAGAAATTATGTGGCAACGAATAAACAACAGTTCTGTAATTGATGGAGGTATTGCAAATGCCATTTTAGGAACTCTATATATGGTATCAATAGGAATGTTTATCGCTATACCTTTAGGGATATTTGCGGGGATATATTTAACAAACAGTAAGAGAACCATACTTACTAACATATTAAATTATTCTTTTAATTTAATTAGTGTAACACCACATATCATTATAGGTTTAGTTGTTTATTTATGGATTGCTAAACCATTTAACACGTTCTCTGCTTTAGCAGGAGGCTTTTCTATTGCATTTATAACCTTCCCTTTTATGACTAAACAAACCATAACGGTGCTTAATAAGATACCTAAAGGAATTACAGAAGCCGGATTAGCTTTAGGATTAAATTACAGTTCTGTTATTTTAAGAATTGTAATACCTTTAGCAAAAAGAGGATTATTAGCTGGTGCGTTTCTATCCATATCTAAAGCTTTAGGGATAACAACTCCTCTAATTATTACGGCACTTGGTTCGTCGTATGTAAATTGGGATATACTTAAGCCGACAGCATCATTAACGCTATCATTATGGAATCTTTTTAATAATCCTAATATGATAAACTTTATGTGGGCTACGGCTTTATTGCTGTTAATCTTAATCACATTTTTTTATTGTATTGGTAAACATCTAAATCGAGAATGGGAAAAGAAAATCATATAACACAAAGCATATTAGAGATAAAAAATCTTAATGTTTATTCTTCAATAACAAATAAACATATAATAAAAGACTTATCTTTATCTATAGCTCCTAATACTGTAACAACTGTAATAGGGTCGCCTATGTCTGGTAAAAGCATTTTACTTAAAGCTATAAACAGGCTTAACGACTTACAAAACGATATTAAATCTAAAGGAGAAATATATTTCAAACAAGAAAATATTAACAATATCAATATTGTTGAATTAAGACAAAAAATAGGTTTTGTGTTTAAAGACCCTCAAGTATTCCCCCACCTTAGCATATTCGATAATGTTATATCTGGTTACACTCTTAACAGAGTTAGGTTATCTAAAGATGAAAAGAATTATATTGTAGAAAGATGCCTGAACGATGTAGCCCTGTGGGATAATCTGAAAGACGACTTAAATAAAAAACCAGATTTCTTAACTAAAGGAGAACAGCAGCGATTGTGTATTGCAAGGGCTATAGCTCTAAACCCCGAAGTAATATTAATGGAAGAGCCTACTTCGTTTATGAGCGCATATTGCACAAACAAAATAGAGGAGATGATACACAAATATAAAGAAAATACAACTATAATAATATCAACAAGTAAACTATCGCAAGCTGCAAGATTATCAGACTTCGCCTTGTATCTCGAAAATGGAGAACTTATCGAACACAACGAAACGTCTAAACTATTGTGGCACCCTAAAGATAAGAGAACCGAGAAATTTATTATTAATCAAATAGATTGAAAATATGTATTCTATCAAAAAGAAATCACACTTTGAGGAATTGTATCACGACTTTGAACAACTTTCTGTAGCATTACTAAAACAATTAAAATTAGCACAGTATGTTTTAGAGAATGGTTGGAACCAACAAACAGAAGAAGAAACCGAAGATAATGATATTATGATAAACGATTTAGAGGTTAAAATCACAGATATATTCCCTATATTAATCACATTGTATGCTCCTAAAGCCAAAGAATTAAGAAATATTATTTCGTGCCACGAAGCAACTATGTTTATCGAATTTATAGCAAACATATCTAAAAGCATAATTTACGATATTAAACCTTTAGACTTTAACACTGAAGAATTAGAAGAATTAAGAAATATAATCAGTAACATATTTACAAGATTAAAAGAGAAGGTAAACGCTGCAACTTATTCGTATCACAAAAACGATAAAGAACAAGCTATAAACATACTTAACTCTAAAAACGAAGTTAAGGAATTAGTATTAGAACTAAAAGAAAACATTATAGCTTCTTTCCAAGATATTGCATTGTCGGCACAAGACCTTTTAACGATAATAACATTAAATAAAATAGCTCAATCGTTAGAAAAAATAGATATTCATACTCTAAATATCGCAAAAGCAACTATATTTGCAATAGATGGAATTAATATGAGATATAAAAACATTCAAAGTAAAGTATTATGACAAGGTTATTGATAGTAGACGATGAAGCTGATATTCGGGAAATACTGCAGTTTAACTTAGAAAACGAAGGTTTTATTATCGACACAGCAGCTTCAGGCGAGGAAGCTTTAGAAAAGCTTACTCCCGAACACAAATTAATATTATTAGATGTTATGATGGGGGGAATGTCGGGATTTCACGTTGCTGAAAAATGCAGAAAGAGCGGCATACTAACGCCTATAATCTTCCTAACAGCAAGAACTTCTGAGAATGATTTACTTACAGGATTTTCTGTAGGTGCCGACGACTATATTGTAAAACCTTTCTCCATAAAAGAGGTGATAGCTCGCGTAAAAGCTATTACACGAAGAGAGTATGAAACAAAAGCCGTAGAAAAAGAAGAAAAAGAAATTATTACAATAGGCGATTTAGAAATTAATCTAATAACCAAACAACTATATATAAAAGAAGAAGAAATTGTTCTTACAAAAAAAGAATTTGAAATCTTAAGCCTATTAATGCAATACCCACAAAAAATATTCACAAGAAAAGAAATATTAGACCACGTTTGGCAAGACGAGAGTTTTGTGCTAGAAAGAACCGTTGATGTACACGTTGCTCGCTTAAGAAAAAAACTAAACGAATACGGCGCATATATCACAAACAAATCAGGCTATGGATATTCTTTTAACGATAACATAAGAATTGTAGAGAATGAAAATTAAGTTCAGAGAACGTTTGTATATAGGTTTCTTAGCTGTATTTACTATATACACATTAGTCTTTATAGTCTTTATAGTTTTTATCTTTATTAGAGACAAAAACTATAAAGACGAAGTAATTTATAAAACACAAGATATATACATAACCGAAACCGCAAACTATATAACTCTTAACAATATAGATGAAAACAATATAAACGAGCTGGCTCAAATAAATGAAATATTCCCTAAAGAATTGAGAGTTTCAATACTTAACAAAGATGGATATATTATATACGACAACATATTACCTGAATCGGAATGGACTAGTACTCGTAAGGAAAACTTAGAAGTCAGACACGCTTTAATAAGTGGTGAAGGAAAAAACATTAGAACAAACGAATTTAATAAAAAGACATATATATTTTATGCCAAGCTACACAACAACCTAATTATTAGAGTTGGTTACGAATACGGAGTAAAAATTATTAAAACTAACTTCTATTTCTGGTGCGCTGTTGCTTTGTTGTATATAACAATGCTTATTTTCTTAACTTCGTTCTACAAGAAGTATGGCAGTGCAATTAAAGACTTAAAGAAATTCGTACTATCGTATTACAACGATGAAATTAAACCAAGCAAAACAATATCAGACGATGATTTGGGCGACATACAAAACTTAATAATAAAACTAAACAACAAACTCGAAACAAATAAAAAAGATGTAGAAGTAGAAAAAGAAAAACTACTACAACACCTTCAATATGCCGAAGAAGGTATATCGTTTTTTACTTTCGACAGAAAAAACATATACACCAATTCTCGCTTTATTCAATATCTGAATGTTTTATTAGAAACACCTACTTTCGACGTTAACAGCATATTCAGCAATCCCCTATTTAGCGAAGTTGTAAACTACCTTAGAGGGGCTAAGAAAGAAAAAACTTTTAAGACAAAAATAGCCAGCAACGGAAGATACTTCCTTCTAAAAGTTATAGTATTCGAAGATAAAAGCTTCGAGATAATACTAAAAGACATAACTCAAACAGAAAAAGCTCATTTAGATAGAACTCAGATAACAAACAACATAGCTCACGAGCTAAGAACTCCCGTTACGAGTGTTAGAGGATACTTAGAAACCCTTATAGAAAATGAAACTATTAATCCTGAAAAACAAAGAGAGTTTATAAGTAGAGCCTACTCTCAAATTAATCGATTAACGGAAATCATACAAGATGTTGCTCTTCTTTCTAAAGTATCAGATATTTCAAGGCAATTAGAAAAAGAAGATATTAATATCTACGAACTACTTGAAGAACTAATTGCAATAGACTCTTCCGAAAAAATAAAAGATAACAATAGTAAGGTGGTTCTCGAAATGGATAAAAACATAGTCGTTAAAGGCAATCGCACCCTGCTGGCTTCTGCTTTAAGAAACTTAGGACACAATGCTCTTAAATATGCTGGCGAAGGAATTACTATTACAATTAATTGCTATGCCGAAGACGAAGAATTTTATTATTTCTCTTTCTCAGACAATGGAATAGGTGTAAAAGAAGAATACCTACCTAAAATATTTGAACGCTTCTTTAGAGGAGACGAAGGTCGAACCCGAGATCAAGGCGGCTCAGGATTAGGACTTTCTATTGTAAGAGATGCCATAGAGTTTCATCACGGCGAGATAATAGCAAAAAACAAAACCGAAGGAGGTTTAGAGTTCTTATTTTCTATTCGCAAGTATTAATAAAATATCTTAAATCACTTCTTTTTATAAGTTCAACGTTTACCTTTGCAGGCTAAACAAATTGATCACATTATGTCGTTTTTTATTATTGTTTTTATAGTGCATACAATAATTAATGCCTATATATTCTACAGAGGCTGGAGAGCTTTCCCTAAATCTCCTTACGTAAAGGTTTTATACAGTGCCATATTCGTTATATTTTACGGCTCGTTTGCTGTTATGATGTTAGGACGCAATCATTTCCCGTTAGAACTTCAAAAGATATTCTACTCTTTAGGCACTACCTGGCTGGCTATAATGCTTTATATTACACTATACTTTGTTATAACCGACCTTATATTATTAGCAAATAAATACATAAAGTTTATACCTAAAACTATTACCTCAAAAACGTATCGTCGAATACAAGTGTTTTCGGGATATGCATTAGTGTTTGCTGTTTTGCTTATAGGTAATCAGAAATACAACAACCCAACAATAGTACAACAAGATATTGTGATTAATAAATCGGGTCACAATCTAAAACAACTAAAAGCTGTAGCCGTTAGCGATATACACTTAGGTATAAACATCGATAAAGGTAAACTAAAAAAATACGTAGATATTATAAACGAACAAAATCCTGATATTATACTTATTGCAGGAGATTTAATCGACAACAACCTTCGCCCTCTATGGGAAGAAAAAATGTATGAAGAACTAAACAATCTAAAAGCTCCATTAGGCACATATATGTGTTTAGGAAACCACGAATATCTGAGTGGATTAAACGAAAGCTTAGAATTTATCAAACACACAAATATAACACTTCTTAAAGATAGTGCAGCTCATATAAACAATAGTTTTTGGATTATAGGAAGAGACGACAAACACAACCCCGAACGCTTACAACTAAATCAAATAACAGACTCTATTAAAGCCACAAACGATTACAACAATCAACCTATAATATTATTGGATCATCAACCCTACAACTTAGAACAGGCAGAACAAAGCAATATAGACCTACAGTTTTCGGGGCACACACACCACGGACAACTATGGCCTCTTAACTTAATAGTTAACAAGATATACGAAGTCGGACACGGATATAAACAGAAAGGAAATACCAATATATATGTATCTTCGGGCTTAGCATTATGGGGACCTGAGTTTAGAGTAGGAACTCAATCGGAAGTAGTAGTTTTTAATATTCGCTTAAATTAACTACCTTTGTCGCCGCTATAATTAGATAATAACAAATAAACAATAACAAAATGATAACATTAGACCAATTACGTGATGTATTGGAGCGCGAGTCTGCGCTGAGGGGGTATCTTTGACATTGATGCCAAAACAATTCAATTAGAAGAAGAAGAACTTCGCACTCAGGCTCCTGGCTTTTGGGAAGACGCTAAACAAGCGGAAGAACAAATGAAAAAAATAAGAAGCCTTAAAGCATGGATTAACTCTTACAACGAAGTAAAATCATCGGCCGAAGAACTTAATCTTGCCTTCGACTTCAACAAAGAAGGAATTACATCAGAAGAAGAAGTTGACGCTGAATATGCAAAAACAATAAATCTTTTAGAGAAGTTAGAATTAAAGAATATGCTTCGCTCCGAAGAAGACCACTTAGGTGCTGTTCTTAAAATAAATGCTGGAGCCGGAGGAACTGAGGCACAAGACTGGGCTGAAATGCTTTATCGTATGTATAGCAGATGGTGCGAAAGCAAAGGCTATAAAGTTACGGTTACTAACTGGCTTGATGGCGACGATGCAGGAATAAAATCAGTAACCATACAAGTAGAAGGCGAATACGCTTACGGATACTTAAAGAGCGAAAATGGAGTACACCGCTTAGTTAGAGTATCGCCATACAACGCACAAGGCAAGAGAATGACATCTTTCTCTTCCGTATACATTGTGCCTTTAGTCGACGACACAATAGAAATTGAAGTTAATCAAGGAGATATTACTTGGGATACTTTCCGTTCGAGTGGAGCTGGAGGTCAGAATGTAAACAAAGTAGAAACAGGAGTACGCCTACACTACAACTACAAAGACCCCGACACGGGAGAAGTAAAAGAAATAGTTATCGAAAACACCGAATCGCGTTCTCAGTTTGGAAATAAAGACAATGCTATACGCTTACTTAAGTCGCAACTATACGAAATAGAATTAGAGCGAAGAAGAAAAGCATCAGCCAAAATAGAAGCAGGTAAGAAAAAGATAGAATGGGGATCTCAAATTCGTTCTTATGTATTTGACGACCGACGAGTTAAAGACCACCGAACAGACCATCAAACATCTAACGTTGGCGCAGTTATGGACGGCGATATAGATGATTTCATAAAAGCTTACCTTATGGAATTTGGCGGAGAAGAATAATAAGACACATTGTAGTTAGAGAAAAAAAAGAAAAAACTACGATAAAAAATTCAGAAAATATTTGCAAGTTAAAATTTAATATGTAACTTTGCACTCGCTTAAGAAAAGGAAGCAGGTCCCATAGCTCAGTTGGTTAGAGCACCTGACTCATAATCAGGGAGTCCTTGGTTCAAGCCCAAGTGGGACCACAAACAAAAAGAGAGATTCACAGTCGTGAGTCTCTTTTTTTTATCAATTAACTACACCACCGAGTTTCTCAATTTTAATATGACTGTTTCATACTTTGAAACTACTTATTTCTTACTTTGAAACAGACCGTTTCATACATTGAAAGAATTTGTTTCATATAGGTGAAACTACTTGTTTCATATAGGTGAAACAACTCGTTTCACACGGGTAAAACAAATTCAGCCAAAAACTATCTCTTGTAATATAGCCAATAATTTTTAGTTCTCAGTTCCATTAACCTGCTTCGATTTTTTTCTAAAGAATAAGTTTTTCCAATTATTAAAGTCTTTTCGATACACCACCCCTACTCCCTGTGTCATTTCGGGTGAAGTGCTAAAATAGTTTCTATAATTATATCTATTAAACCCCTTTAGGCGAATATCACCTTTGGGCGTAAGCTTATATTCTACATCAAAATCGCCAATTAGCGATAGATTATCATTATTGTTTTGAAGATAAGGATTATCTACATATCCGAAGTTTCCGTTTATTACAAGTCTATTATTCAGCAGAGTGCTTGAGAGCAGCAATTCAACTTCGGTGCTGGTTTCCTCCCCTTCGCCAGAGTAATGAAACTTAGTTCCTACTTGTACATTATCGGTTATCGTTCCTAATATGTTGGTTATTTGGTTAGATAAAGTATTAGTTATCAAAGATAAATCGTTGTTATACCTTCCGTTTGTTCGTGTGTATTCGGGCGATGTATAAAATCGTCCGATAACAAGCAGATAAACTATTTGTCGGTTTAGCATATCCTCCGTTCTGATATAACTTTTAACCTGACGTTCGAGTTCGGCTGTAGAGTTTGGCAATTCGAGATCGAATTTAATCATAGGTTGCTCTAAAGAGCCGTTAAGCAATAATATACAATCGATAGGCACATTGTTACGTGCGCTTACTTGCAATAGTTGCTGGTCTAAATCGCCAAGATTTGCAGTTACTGTATATACAGCTTTTATATCTAAATCGGCTAAGAAAGGATCTCCTTTGAAAGAGATTGTACTACCCTCTCGTATATCGAAGTTTCGGAATATTGCCTGTTGAAAGCTAAAGTTGTATTTACCTCTTTCGATATTATAATTACCATATACTTTTAGTGAAGTTTTTGAGCCATACTGCAGGTTAATATTTCCGTTTCCATACCCTGTTATTTTATCTCCAGAAGAAGGATCCATAATCATATTAATTGCAGCCTGACTATTTACATTAAGATTTAAGTTGAATATAATTTCAGTACCTTCATTGTTTTCTTCTTTCTTTGTTTCAGACGCCTCCCACTCCCAAGGATTTACTACAGCAACGGTATCCTCAGCTTTTGGGGTCTTAAAGTTTATAAAGTTGTATGTTTCAACATCTCTTGCCTCCATAAAGTTAAGAGTAAGCTGAGTGTTTTCGCTATTGTTCATCGAAACGTCTATATTTACTGTCTGTTCCGTTCCTTTTATTGAAGCAGAGCCAGAGCCAAACACAGGACCATAAAAATTAGGATTAGTTTTTTCTGTGGCATCAAAAATCTTAAAGTCGCTATAGGTTAAACCAGCTTCAAACTGAAAGTTTGCAAATTCTTTATGATTAACAAATCCATTAGCGAGAGCTTTGTTTCCGTGTCCATCGTCGAACAATACATTTGTTAGTCTTATTTGTTCGGGAGTACATCTTACCCAGTCGCTAAACGAGTATTCTGTATTTAAGAAGTCAATCTTAAATCGTCCATCTTTTACGAAAGCATCACCTTCTACGGTTGGATTGTTTAAGTCGCCAAACAAGCGTAGCTTCCCTGTTATTCTGCCAGATAGGTTTTGCACTACATTGTCTAAATATCGGCGCAAGAATGTAGCATCGGCATTTAGAGCATCGAATGTCATAGATATTTCTTCTTTCACAGGGTGTATGTATCCATTTACGGCTACATTGCACGAATCATTATCATAAACAAAACCGTCCATTTCAATTAGCATATCTTCATCGTTCCAGACACCCTTTAAGTCGAGGTCTCCAAATGTTGTTTTATTGAAAGAAAAACTATCTACATTTAACACTGTAGATAGTTGTCGGGTATTATAAACATCTTTAGCTGTTACATATCCGCTTGCTACGCCTCCGAATGTTAGAGCTTTTTTATTCAATGATTTGAATATATAGTCGAGACTTACATTATCGAGAAGTATATTCAGTTCGTCTTCTGGAACTTTAGACACAAATCCATCTATATTAATCTTTTGTTGTTCGGTTGAAGCCTCGAAATTGTTAATGTTTAACACTTCGTTTTTGTATTCGATAATAGTTGGCGAAATGAGCCACAAAGAATCATTAAACACAAGTTCTGAAGAGTCGAATTGCATTAGAGCTTTTGGTAAATTTCGGTTTTCTAAATCGAGATGAGTTGTAAAGTTTAATTCGCCTTTATATTTTCCTTTATTGTTTTCTATCCATTTAAGCGACGAATATATTGAATCGTTAAAAGCATTAAACCCTGCATCTATACTTATTTTATTTTTCTTCTGAAAAGCAATACCCTTTATATTAATATCAATAGCCTCATCGTTATTAGTTAACAATATTTCTCCATTTTCAATTCTATTGTTTTTGTATTTAAGAGCTGGACACAAAGCATTAAAGTTAAGTATATCGTTATCGCTATTGTAGTCTCCTTTTATGCTAAATCCTTTATTGAAAGAGATGGGCAATTCGAGTATATACGAAAACTTGCGAGTATCGTTTACTAATAGTTCTAACGCTATGTTATTATCTTGATGTTTTTGCAATTTAGCATCTGGTATTATAGATGGAATATGTTTCGACAGTGTATTTTTAATACTACCGACTAATGTTTTCATAGAGTAATTACCTTTTACACTCCCTTTAAGAAGGTCTGAATCTATTACCCATTCTTTATATTTGCCATCTACATTAGAATATATATCTATATGGTCTATATCATAATCTCCTTTTTCAGTTGAAAACAACACATTATCTATGTTTATAGTACCTTGCATATTCTCTGGTCTATCTCCTGTAAAGTTAGCATCTATGTTAAACGACAGTGATGGATTTATGTATTTATGTGTAAGGTTTAGTTTATCTAAAAAGAGTTTAGAAGCATTTGCCTTAAAGTTAAACTCCGAGTTTTCTCCATCTAATAAGAATAATCCTTCGGCGTTTAGTTGTCCGTCAACACTTTTGGCGTTTAGAGAGCCATTAAAACTATTAGAGGTTAGTTCTCCAAGAAGACTAATATTTTCGTATTTATAGTTTTTATATACTATTTCGTTAATTAGGGCATCTATCTTACCTTTAGGATTTTTATTGTTATCGACCGTAAAGTCCATACTTATATTAAAGATAGCATTACCAACATCAGAGTTGTTTAATAGCCCCTTAAGATTAACCGACGATGATTGTATATTCCCCTTAACAAACGAATTAGCCGATTTACCAAAGTTAACATCTATAGCTAAATCCCCTACTTCGCTATCTATTTTTATTTTATTATGTAAATTATTAGAATACCCTGATATATTTCCATCTATTAATATAAGTCCTAAATTGTTTAAGTATTTAGTATTAAGAGGATTTTCGGCAAAGTTATTAATTATTGTAGTTAGACCATTTGCGTTGATATACGATTTCTTAATGTTTGCATTTACGAAAACATCTGATGGGTTATCGCTCAACAGATTTTTTATATTTGCATTTATCTGTAACCTCATATCTTTACCATCTTTTATTGTTAGGTCTGAACAATAAAGATTATTCAATGAGCCTTTAACTGTAGTCTGCACATCAATATAGTCGTCGAAACCAGTAAACGCAGGAACAAAAGCAGCTATATCTTGCAACGTTATTTTAGTTTGCGTTATCTGCAAGCCAAAGTTTGCTTTTTCGAGTATATTATCTTCTTCTGCAAGATCCTTAAAATCGGCATAAACGTCTTTAAGTTTAATTTTCGACTTAGGTAGTTCTATATTTATATTGTTAACCACAATTCCTTCGTTGTTTTTTTCAATATCTAACGATAAATGTTTAAGGTTAAATCCCGATTTCTCTGAAAAACGAAGACGTTTAATATCTGCATTAAGTTCGTTGTTGGTTAGTTTATGTAAGTTAATCTTAGCCGATATATTTGACAGATGCATATCTTTAGGATTAAACTTTATATTATCAGATACTTTATCTTTTACTTTATAAGAGAAAGTTCCGTGTCCTAATGATATTGTTTTAATGTTTACATCTATAGGTGAGCTACTGCTTTCGCTGTCCGACTTAAACGCATCTATTATATATTGTAAGTTAAGAGGTGCATTATCTGACTCTTTCTTCAGATGCAGCTTAAAGGTATATAGCTGAGCCGAACTAAAATGAAATTTTTTACGAAACAAAGGCAATAAATCGAAGCCACAGGCTACTCGTTTTGCCGAGAATAGAGTATCGCCGTCTTGGTCTTCTATAAAAATATTTTTAAGTATAAGTTTATTGAAAGGCTGAAAGCTAATTTGCTCTATAGAAACTTCTGTTTCAATCTTTTCTTGTAAGTAATCGGATATTTCTTCTGATATTTTTCTCTGAAAGTAAGGCACTTGAAGCAAAGAGGTTGGCAATATATAGAATATCACCACCACAATACAAATAACCCACACTATATACTTAAATATCTTCATTACTGCAAAATCAACGCAAAGCTATTAAAAAAAACGCTATTTTTGCACTAAAAATAGGAAAGTTAAATAGTTTCAATATATTTTATGATAACAATACTTGGCATAGAGTCGTCGTGTGATGATACTTCGGCAGCAATAATCAGAGATGGTGTAGTTTTATCTAACGTTATTGCCGGACAAAAGATACACGAAGCTTACGGAGGTGTAGTGCCCGAATTAGCCTCAAGAGCTCATCAACAAAACATTATTCCTGTTGTTGATCAAGCTATTAAACAAGCTAATATAAATAAAGCCGACATTAGTGCTGTGGCTTTTACTCGAGGACCAGGCTTGTTAGGCTCTCTTTTAGTTGGCACATCGTTTACTAAAGGGTTTGTGTCGGCTCTAAATATCCCAATGATAGAAGTTAATCATTTGCAAGCTCACGTATTGGCTCACTTTATAAAGCAAGACGAGAACGACAACAATCAACCTAAGTTTCCTTTCCTCTGTTTATTGGTTTCGGGTGGTAACTCTCAAATAATATTGGTTAAAGACTATAACGATATGGAGGTTGTAGGACAAACCATCGACGATGCCGCTGGTGAAGCGTTCGACAAGTGTGCTAAAGTAATGGGGCTTCCCTATCCTGGCGGACCTATTATTGACCGATTAGCCAAAGAGGGCGATCCTAATTCTTTTAAGTTAAGCAAACCCAACATTAAAGGATACGATTATAGCTTTAGCGGATTAAAAACTTCGTTTTTGTATCTTCTAAGAGACAATCTGATTGAAGACCCTCAGTTTATAGAGAAAAACAAAGCCAATCTTAGTGCCAGTCTTCAATCAACCATAATAGATATTCTTATGCACAAACTAAGGAAAGCCGCTAAGGATTATAAAATAAAGGAAGTTGCCGTAGCTGGCGGTGTATCTGCTAATTCGGGCTTAAGAAAAGCTTTTGAAGAACACGCAGAAAAGTATAATTGGAAAATACATATCCCTCCGTTCTCTTTCACTACCGACAATGCTGCAATGGTTGCTATAAGTGGGTATTTCAAATATCTTAATAATGATTTCTCTTCGGTAGAGGTGGCTCCGTTTTCAAAGATACAGATGTAGCAGATAGCCAACAAGTTTTACCTCGCAACTCACTGTGATTTAATAGAAACCCAGTGAGTAATTAAGTTTCGCACTACAAGTTGTCGTTTTTTGTTAAAAGCTTCTAACAAAAGTAATTTTATTTTTACCTTTGCGCCTTAAACTACTATTACTAAATATTATATGACAACAAAATTAAGGAAAGCAAAAGGAATAAGAAAAATATTCCTTTTATGTACTATGTTTTTGTGTTTCTTATCGTTTACGGTAGAAGACACACAAGCAGCCTGCCAGTGGATAGACAGCAATTTCAGGGTCATCTACAATCCTATGTATGCTCGATTTGAATTTACAATACGGGTAAAGTATCGTGAAGACAATAGCGGTGGAGCTGACCACCATGCTATATTAACAGAGCGAGACGGCAATAAGCCCAGAATTAGTGTAAGAGTTAGCGGATACACAGATTACTCTTCTCTTTTCTTTCTTAATGTTCCAAAAAAGAAAGATGGAGGTAAAGACGATTACGACTGTGGCTATATAGAGCTTACTCGAAAATTACAAGATGGAGCATTATGGCACGGAACCAATGGGACTTACAAACGTGTATCGGGGACAAGCACAGGCACATACGCTCTTACCCAAAACAAAACAGACGATTTTAATTATTTCCACACTGTTTATTGGTATCCATCATCAGAGTATGCTGGCAAAAAATTAGAATTTTCTCTAAACGAAGGGAAATGGGATATAAGAAGTAGCCCCCCTGATGACACAAACTTTAACGACAAATCCGTTACAAGAGAAGCTACTATGGAAGATAAGTTAGCTACTCCCGACATAACATCTATAGACATTCAAAAGAATGGAAATACCAGAGTAAGGTATCAGTTTAGTTCGCTTACCAATGTATATCCAAGCACTAAATTAGAGCTATTAAGAAAAATAAAAAATGACAATAAAGAAGCTGTTGTTATTGATACTAAATATCCCGAACACCAAACTTCAAGTTATTTCGAGGGCAAATACATTACAGATAACAAAGAGTATGAGTTCTACTTAAGATACACTACTATTCCCGACTCTGCAAAATATACCCCAAGTGCGCATAATTATGTATTTATTAAATCATCAGAGTTATTCACTGCCACAAGGTTATCTTCGATAAAGAGTCTTGAAGTTAAAGCATTAGACAACGCAACTTTAGATATTATATGGACTTACGATAAAAAAGATGACGACGATGATAGTAAGTTTATAATTTCGGTATACAACTCCTATACAAAAACATGGGTTGATGCAACTAAAGCCACTCAAGGTATTACTGTAAACAACGATATTATCGATTCTTTTACATATCCAATACCTGCCGCTGAAACTCAAAAAGGGGTAGTTGATTATACAGTTAGAGTTCATCGTAATTACTTCAATCAGGGTGTAAACTCTAGTTACTTCGAAAGAGACCAGAAAGTTGAAATAAATACAAATTATAAAGCAATAGACAATTTTGTTTTTGATGCGGGAGATGGAGGTTCAACTGTATTTAAGTGGGATATTACAAAGAAAGGTTTATGGAATCCTGATTTATTAGAATATAAACTTGAAGTAACAGGCGACGGAGTTAAACAAACATATACTCCAAGTATAAACGAACAAAGTTGCATAGCCGACGGATTAATGTCGTGTGTTGATTTGAAAGCTAAATTAAGCTTAATTATTTCGTCGACTAAAGAAGTTGTTAGTACCGACAGTACATACTTTAGAGCACCTGATGACAAGCCTAGTAAAATCAGTAATTTTACAGCATCGAAAGGTTATTATCCCGACAAGGTAGAATTAAACTGGACTATACCTTCCGACTCTTCAAACTTTAGTAGATTTATTATTTCGCGGAAAAACTTAAGCACTAATGTAGTCGACAGTGTTTATCAAACAATTACAGCAGACAAGAGATCTTTTATCGACGAAAACATCGAAACAGGTGTTTACTATGGTTATAGAATTGGTGGCTTTTTAGACTGTGGAGATAAAAGCAGTACTCAACCTTTAGCTAAATTAGAGACTTTAGGGTTTTCTCAGCCTTATGGTGTAGTATCGGGTAGAATTACATATAATGGCGACCAAGGAGTAAAAGGTGTTGATGTTTTAATTAAAGGAGATGAAAACGTCCCCAACAGAGGACTTGTTCTTTCATCTAAAGGACAGAAAGCTTCTTATATAAAAATACCTACAGAGGCTTTCAATCCAAAAGAATTTACATTCTCGGCTTGGATTAGTGCAAGCGAATATCCTACCAAAGGCAATAAGAAAACAATATTAAGAGCTCCTGGCATTATGGAGTTATTTGTTAACTCATCTGGTAATTTAGCTATAAAAAAAGACGCTACATTAGCTACAGATCAAACCGATGCGGTAGTAATGGAGCAATTGGCACTACCTCGTCTCGATTTTACTCATTTAGCAATTACTGCAAAACACGATAGTTTGTTGTCTGTTTATAATGTATGCATATTTAATATGGGCGAAAAGATATGGGAAGCTTCAACTCCTATTTCTATTCCCGATAAGGTTTACTCCGAAAATGTTTTTGTAGGAGCTTTCGATACTAATCGCAATAATGAGTTTGACGGATTTATTGACGAAATAAGATTTCACTCTGTTGCTTTAGATTCGGAAACAATTCTTGACGAATATGATAGGTTCTTGAATGGTAAAGATGATAAACTGTCGGCTTATTATCGTTGCGATGAGAATACATCTATTTATCACCTTAATTACATATTCGACATTTCAAGAAAAGAAAGTGTTTACAATAAACGTGACGCATATATTGGAGACGGTGTAAGCTGGTCTTACCAAACTCCTTCGTCTGATTTATTAACTAACAAAGCTAAAACAGACGAAAATGGTAACTATCTTATGAATACCGTACCATATACAAACGATGGTATATTGTACACGGTTACTCCTATGTTTAAGACTCACTCTTTCAATCCTAACAATCGTCCGGTATTTGTTAGCCCCGACTCTCGTGTGATAAACAATCTTGACTTTACCGATAACTCGTCGTTCCCTGTTTCGGGTAGAATTGTATATGAGAACACAGATATACCAGTAGAAAAAGTTACTTTTTATGTAGACGGACAAATCTGTATGAAAAATAATACTGCAGTAACCTCTGCCGAAGACGGAACATTTACGATAGATGTTCCTATTGGTGAACATTCGATAACAATAAAGAAAGAAAAACATACCTTCGTAAACAACGGTCGTTATCCTGCAGACGATTTGAATGCTAAAACACATAATTTCAACTCTGAAATAAATAATCTTACATTCTACGATAATACTACTATCACCGTTGCCGGTAAAGTAGCCGGAGGTAGCATTGAGGCAGACAAACCATTAGGTTTGGGCGATGGTATTGCAACTATAGGACAGGCAACAATAGAACTACAAATGCTAAGTGCTGGAAAATATATGCTTAATAATTTCACTGATAGCATATTTAACTTTAGCTTAGCTAATCAATTTGTATCTTCTAAAGCTACTGTCGAGCCGGGATCTGACATAATACGCATAACAACCGATAGTATAAATGGTGAGTTCGTATTCAAGATGCCCCCTGTAGCCGTGCAAGTGATTAATGTTTACACAAAAGAACTTAACAAACACGACTTAAATTACGAATCGGTAGAAAGCATTGCTGCAACAGACTTACTTGTTAATTTACAAGATTCGGTAAAAAAAGAAGATGGTAAGATATACAAAATAGATTACAATCACGCAATGAATATAAATTATCGAAAAGAACCTACATTTATAGTTAAAGATGTTACAAAATCTAACAATGTATATGGTGCCTTCGGTGAAGAATTTATTGATTACATTGAAGTTGTAGAAAAAGATGGAGTGTCGGTTGTTGACACTATCGCCGTTAAAGCTTTTACGGTAGACTCTATCGCAGGAACTGTTAATTATACTTTTGGTCACCCTGTATTTCTGCAATTAAAGACATACAGATTCGAGTTAGAAGCTTTCGAAGAGTATTTTAATCGCGATGATGAAAAACAAATAATTACGACTAAGAATCCTTTGGCGTTTAGCAAAGTATATATCGACAACGAGCTAAGTGCTGCCGATGTTGCTATCTATGCCGACACTGCTGCTTTGGATAGTCTAAACATCGACAAAAGTAAATACGGAACAATAGCTCAAGTGGAGCAATACACTCTTGCTTTAGACTCGGTTGGTTTTGGTGAATATGAGTTTGCTGCTGGTTTTCCTAATGTTAATAGCGACTACACTTGGGGTATTAATATAAAGTACAAAAACGGAGATAAAGATCAAGTCTGGGATCAAAACGGTGACTTCTTTGCTTACATTTTTGGTAATCTTCCTACAGGAACAGACTTTATAACAAAGGGACCAGATGAAGTACATTATGTATTAAGAGACCCTCCAGGCTCTAACAGCTTGGCAGTATTAGAAGAACAATCAATTTTTACAGGTGGAGTCAATTTTAATTTAGCATTCTCTAGAATGAGAGGCATCAACTACGATGTACAAAGTGAAATGAATGTAAAGACTGCCATAGGAATTCCAGGAGCATACAAAATTACAGAGCAGTATTTTGAATACGGAAAAGTCAGAGGCTTAGATGCTACATTTACATTTTCAAATGGATTTAAGTACACCCATTCAACAGTAAATACAAAAAGAATAACAACTGCAGCCGACGCATTGAATGTTGGAGCATCTGCCGATGTATTTATTGGCAATGCTACTAATATAGTAATAGGGACAGCTACAGATGTAGGTTTAATAAAACAAAACGATGGTAGCTTTATTGTTGGAGATAAAGAGGTTGACACTATGGGGTCGAAATTTAGCACAGAGTTTGTTTATACATCTTCTCATATAGAAAGGTCTTTAATCCCTGAGTTGAAAGAGAGTCGAAACAATCAGTTGATAAAAGTTGATAAAAGTGTTTACAACACAAGATACCCTAACAACACAGATAAAATAATATACATCACTACTTTAGACGAAGGTCACCCTTATTATGGTAGAAACAATAACGATAACGTTTTTGGAGACCCAGATGATCTTGATCCTGCAATATATGGATATGAAGATGACGACCTGAATGATAATGTTGGAGTTATATCTGGGAAAAGCTATATTATGATTTTTCCAAAAAATTTCTTTGATGCTAACTCCACACACACACACAGAGGATACAATATCTTGGCATAACAACCAGATATATGCTTGGGAAGCTGAATTACGTGCAAACGAAGAAGCTAAGGTTATAGCCAAACACAAGGCTGCTTCGAAAAACTATTCTTTCGACTCTGGTTCGGGAGGAATAACTTCAAGCCATACAAGCTCCGATAATGTTCAGAATACTGTATCGTTCGATCTTACTATTACTAAAATTAAAAATAGAAATTTAGATGTAAAAGGTGTCGCAAAGCTAAGAACTGCAGTAATTAAAAAGACTCGTACAGGTAAAGGTACTTTAAGCGGTTTTGTCGACTATAACGAGAAAAAGACCGTCAGTTATACTCTTAACGATAATAATGTATATAACTACTTCACCGTAGATGTGCACGAAGATCCAGAAGATGGGTTTGGTCCTATATTCATAACAAAGGCGGGGCAATCATCTTGTCCTTACGAAGGAGCTTCGTACACAAAATATTACGAGAAAGGCACTAAGATTAATGAGGCTACTCAAAAACTATACTCACCAAGCATAGAGGCTAACAAACGATTTATTACAGAACAACCAGCAGGCAGAGCAGTTCCTGTTACGTTGTACCTACGCAATAACTCTGAAAGCAAGATGCCTCTATTCCATAATTTAAGAATGGGGCAAAACTCTAATCCTAATGGAGCTGTTGTACTGTTAGATGGTGCTCCGTTAACCGAAGATGGTTCTCCTCACACTTTCTCTATTACAGCTGGAGATATTATGCAAAAGACTATTACTATAGCTCAAGCTAACACAGATGTTTTAGATTATAACGATTTAGAGTTTATCTTATATTCAAGTTGTGGAAGCGCTATAGGTTACGACTTAGCCGATACTGTTAAAGTTTCTGTTCAGTTTATTCAGAGCTGTAGCGATATAGAATTAAACATAGACAACCGAACCGTAAACACTGTTTCGGGTGATAGCTTATATGTAGAGTTTTCTAATTATAATTTAGATTACAAAAACTTCTATTCTTTAGAACTACAGTATCAAGGACCTGGAGATATTGATTGGAGACGCGCTAAAGAGTTTGTTCTTGACGCAGATGATTTAACTGCCAACAACGAACTGCTTAAAGGTGGTAAAACTGCTTTCTATTTGCCTATGAAAGAATTTTCTGACGGTAATTATCAATTCAGAGCAGCAACATATTGTACTAACGGAAGCGATAAAATTTGTTTTAGTACAGAACCTATCAATATTGTTAAAGATATGACTCCTCCTGTTAGTATGGGTTCTCCTAATCCGAGCGACGGAATACTCACTCCTTCTAAAGAACTTTCTATCTTGTTTAACGAAGATATTCAAAAAGATAAGATTACTTACTCAAACTTCGAGATAAAAGGTTTGCTTAATGGATACGAAGTAAACAACAACGTTGCTTTAGATTTCAGTGGTGTTGGTTCGGCTTACACAGAAATGAACTTAACGGCAAATAACAGTTTTTCTATAGAGTGTTGGTTTAGAAGAACTCCCGGACAAGCTGGTAGCTTATTCTCTTGGGGGTCACAAGATAGGTATATATCGTTGGGCTTTACTGCCGACAACAAACTTAAAGTTGTTAACGAAGCCGATAGTATATTCTCCGACGATTATAATACTGATACCGACTGGCAATATGTTTCTATGACATTCGACAGAGATGATATGTTAGTGTCTGTTTATGTTAACAATGCACAATACAACAAAGCCGTTATAGCAGAAAAGAAATTCAAAGCTCCTATATCGGGTCGATTATATTTAGGTAAATCAAACTCGGCTCCTTTGTTTAACGGACAAATACGTCAGGCGCATTTCTGGAATACTAAACGTGTATTAAGCGACACTGGCGATATGAATACTTCAAAAACAGGAAAAGAAAATAATCTTATAGGTTATTGGAGTTTAGATGAAGGTTTGGGAGATATTGCTTACGATAAGGCTCGTTCTCGACATCTTTATGTAAATACCGACTGGTATATTAATCCTGCGGGTAAGGCTTTCGTATTTAATGGAAGTAATTACTTAAAAGTTCCGAGCGAAGTTCACCCTATAGCCGACGATGCCGACTATACTATAGAATTTTGGTTCAAAGGCGATAAAAAAGAACGTGCTACAATATTCTCTATCGGTCACGGTATAAACGATTCTTATCCTGATGATAAGATTTCTATTGGTACTAACTTCGACGGTTCGTTGTTCCTACGTAATTCGGGATTAGACCGTAACATAGTAAACTTCGACGTGTTAGACGGACAATGGCACCACTTAGCTTTAAGTATGCGTAGAAATGGAAGCGTAAACATATATTTAGACGGAGCTTATACAAGCCAGCTTAAAGCAAGTCTGTTTACTCGCTTAGCTGCTGCTAATATTTACCTTGGTGCTTGCCACTACACCAACTATTCTCTTGTTGATGTTACAACTGAATATTTCACTGGCGAGATTGACGAATTAAGACTTTGGGACGCCGCTTTAACTGCCGAACAGTTAGACTTGAACCGTAATCATAAGCTAAGCGGAGAAGAATCGGGCTTAATGCTTTACTATCCGTTCGAAACTTATAAATTAGACGAAGGTAACCAACTGCAATTAGAAGCGTCGCTAAACAATCAGGTTGTTGAATACTCAGATGAAGAAGCTATTGCTTCTACTGAATTATTCTCTAATCACGGACCGGCAATTAAAGATGTGCGTCCGATAGAAGATGTTGCTTTCTCTATCACTCCTTCTGATAATAAAGTTATACTTACTATTACCGAACCAATAAAGAGAATAGAAAACTCTATCTTAGAAATTACTTCTAAGAATGTAATGGACGTAAACGGTAATAGATTGGTATCGCCTGTTAAGTGGACTGCTTATATTAATATGAATCGTTTACAATGGAGCGAAGATGTTATTAGTGTAGAAAAAACACTTTATGAACCCAAAAACATTAAAGTGAATATTTCGAACACAAGCGGTATGAATGAGTATTACACAATAGACAATCTTCCGGTTTGGTTAAGCTGCGGCGAAACTACCGGAATATTAGGACCTCAAGAATCTAAAGAAATATCTTTAGTTGTTAATGATGCTCTACCTATAGGCTCTTACGAAAGCTCTATTACATTGGTTGGTAATAACGATTATCAAGAAACATTGTTAATCAATCTTAGTGTATTGGGCGAAAAACCAGATTGGGACGTTAATCCTAACGACTACCCTACTTCTATGACTGTTACGGCTCAACTTAAAATAAAAAACATTTATCAAGAAGACGAAAATGATATTATAGCCGCATTTGTTAATGGAGAATGTAGAGGTATTGCATCTCCTAAATACATTAAAGCTCTAAACTCATACTATATCCTTATGGATATTTATGGAGGCGATAGTTCTCAGAATAATATTGCTAACGATTATTCTCAAGAAATAACCTTCCAAGTATGGGACGCAAGCACCGGACATACTTATGTAGATGTAACGTCAAATACTAAGATTGTTTACGAAGCTCTTACGTTTAAGGGTTCGTTAATATCCCCAGTTATTCTTAATGCTCGCAACAGTATTGAGCAAAACATAGGATTAAACAAAGGTTGGTCTTGGATTTCATTTAATGTAGAATCCAATAATATATTCGATCAGGTATTAACGCAAATAGCTCCTTATGGTGAAATTATTAAAGATTCTAAATCTTATGTTCAATCTCCAACTTGGACTGGTGGATTAGACACAATTACGAATAACACTATGTACAGAGTTAAAACTAAAGAAGCGTCAAACTTAAAGGTAATCGGAATACCTGTTGAACCTGCCGATATTTCATTAGCATTAGTTAAAGACTGGAACTGGATACCTTATCTGCCTTCTATTGCACTACCGGTTAATATGGCTTTATCTGGAATAGAAGCTAAGACAGGAGACCAAATTCGTTCTCACACTAATTATTCTTTGTATATCGAAGGTATTGGTTGGTTAGGTAGTCTTACCTATATGATGCCCGGACAAGGTTATTTATATTATAATACAGTAGCGAAAAACACTTTAGTTTATCCATCTATCATTAACGAAGAACTAAGAAGTTTGGTAGACCTACGTAACGAACAAGCGTATTCGCCACATTGGATTGTCGACTATCGAGGTTTCCAAACAAATATGACGGTTACAGCTTCGCTTTCTATCAACGACAAACTGATAGAAAATAACAACTACGAAGTTGGTGTATTTGTTGGAACAGAATGTAGAGGTACTGCCTTGTTGCAATACGAAGAAGCTATAGATAAATATCTTCTTTACTTAATGGCATTTGGTACAACCGGAGAAAAAATGAGTTTCAGACTGTATGACCACGAATTAGAGAAAGAAATAGAAATAAAAGATTTATCTTTCACGTTCCATTCTGATTTAATTCTTGGTAATCCGGGAACTCCTTATCCTTTAGCACTTCAAACTCCAGACTACAACTCTATTGAAGACATTAATGCTACATTGTATGTTTATCCTAATCCTGTAAAAGACTATTTATACATTATAAATAGAGGTCAACTAATCGACAGATATGAGATTACAGACATTACGGGTAAAGTAGTTATGAAAGACGATGCGGTAGTTTCAAATATGATTAATGTAACAACACTACCCGAAGGTGTTTACTTCGTAAATCTGTTGGTTAACAACAAATCGCAAATGTTTAAGGTGATAAAAGAATAAAAACTTTTATATAGTAAAAGAGAGAGGGTTTACTTCAAAATGGAGTAAATCCTCTCTTAGTTTTTAGCTTTTAATTTTCTTACTTTGAAACTACTTATTTCATACTTTGAAATAAACTGTTTCTTAAATTGAGACTACTTATTTCTCACTTTTAAACTATTTGTTTCATACTAATGAAACTACTTGTTTCATATAGGAGAAACACTTTGTTTCATACTGATGAAACTACTCATTTAACACGAGCAAAACAAACTCAGCCAAAAAGTACGCCACGCTGCGAACTATTATCTCTTTTATTTGGCGCATTATTAGTTTTTTTATACATTTGTTTCCTTATTAAGAGAGCTTATTGTAAATAGAAGATACAATGCTCTGTAATACAAACATATGAATGTTTCGCATATTTTGGTATCAATATTATACATCATAGTTTATTTGTTGGCATTACTACCTTTGAGTGTTTTGTATGCCTTTTCAAGTTTTCTTTATTTAATTGTATATTATATAGTTAGATATAGGAGAAAAGTTGTACGAAAAAACTTAATAAACTCTTATCCCGAAAAGTCGACAAAAGAAATAATATCATTAGAGAAAAGATTTTATCTGCATTTTTGCGATTTATTTGTCGAAACATTTAAGTTGACAAACATCTCCCCTACTACTATGCTTAAGCATTTCGAGTTTAAAAATATTCAGGTGCTTGACGAACTTTACGAGAATAATCAAAGTATGGTGCTATATCTCGGTCATTACGGTAATTGGGAGTGGACTACTTTCGCTCGTGCGGCACAACCAAAAGAGCATCATCACGAATATAAATCTTACTCGGTATATCACCCATTAAACAGCGTAGCTTTTGACGAATTTATGCTCAAACTTCGTTCTAAATCGGGCAGCGTGCTTATTCCTCAGAAAAAAGTATTACGAACTATATTAGAACTAAAAAGAAGCAACACTCCTGCTTTTTTCTGTTTTATTGCAGATCAGAATCCTAAAAAAGGAAGTGAAGCTTTTTGGATGGAGTGGCTTAATCAGACTACAGCTCCTATTGTTGGTCCCGAAAAAATTGCACGACAAACGGGATACACTGCCGTATATCTTGATATTCAGAAAACAAAAAGAGGTCATTATACTGGCGAATTTATTATTATGAGTGAAGATGTTGCTTCTTTACCCGAAAATGAACTCTCCAAACAATATATGAGACTTATGGAAGAAACCATTAATCGCGACCCGGCATACTGGCTTTGGTCTCACAGACGATGGAAACGACAACCTAAAAAAGAAGTTTAATAAATATGGAAATAGACTTTGTAGTTACTTGGGTAGATATGGACGACCCAAAGTGGAAAGCTGAATTTAATAAATACGCTGGAAAAATAGATAACTCTCATAATTCATTTTCTGAGGCTCGCTTTAGAGACTACGGATTTCTTAAATATTGGTTTAGAGGTGTAGAAAAATTTGCACCTTGGGTGCGTAAGATACACTTCGTTACCTCTGGTCAAAAACCTGAATGGTTAGACGAAACCAATCCTAAGATTAATTTGGTTAATCACTCCGACTATATACCTAAAGAGTTTCTGCCGTGTTTCAATTCTAGTTTATTAGAAATATACTTACATAAAATACCTGGCTTATCTGAACATTTTGTTTATTTTAATGATGATTTTTTCATAATAAACAATCTTTCTAAAGAACGTTTTTTTAAGAATGGAATTCCTTGTGATATTGCTGCTTTTAGATACAACTCAGGAATAGGACTTTGGAGTAAGTGCTTACTTAATAACATTAGGCTTATCAACAAATATTTTGATAAAAAACAAATCATTAAACGAGATTATGATAAATGGTTTACCCCCATTTATGAAGGAGGAGACAAACTGAATTATTTATTCAAATTTTATCCTAAATTTTTAACACTACGTACACCTCACAATGCACAACCATATATTAAAAGTACATACAATGAGGTATGGGCTACCTGCGAAAAAGAATTAACAGAGATGTCCTCTCACAAGTTTCGCAGTGCGGACGATTATACTCAAGAATTATTTCGCACCTGGCAAATATGCAAAGGTAATTTTCACCCTTACAACACATATAAAGACACAAAAATGTTTCCTCTTGTACTGAGGTCAAACAACGCTATAAAGGCTATAAGAAATCAGACTTATAAATTGATTTGTTTAAACGACAATGTACATATACGCAATTACACTCAGGTAATGAAAGATATTCAGGCTGCTTTTGAAAGTATATTACCAGAAAAATCAAGTTTTGAAAAATGAATAAGAAATTAGCAGAAATAATAGCTGGACTTATCCCTCACAAATTAACTCGCAACCAGTGGAGAGGCAAACTTCGTTTTGGACTTATTGAATCTATTCAATTAAAAAAATTCTTACGTAAGAATAAAGATGTTCCAACTAAATACTATATTGCCGTTTGTGCTATTGCTAAAAACGAAGGACCTTACTTTAAGGAATGGATAGATTGGCACCAAAAATTAGGCATAGATAAATTTTTTATTTATGACAATGAAAGTTCTGATAATACAAAAGAGATTTTAACTCCTTATATAGAATCAGGATTAATAGAATACACTTACTGGGAAGGAGAAAAAGAGCAACTAGCAACTTACGATGACTGTTTAAGAAAACACAGATTAGATTGTAGCTGGATAGCAATGATTGATCTTGATGAATTTATTGTACCTTCTACTCATAAAACTATTTCTGAAGTTTTATTTGGATTAGAACAATTTTCAGTAGTAGAAATCAATTGGCTTATATACGGAAGTGGTGGCGCAAAAAACAAAGAATTAGGCAACGTAATGGATAGATTCAAAAAA
The DNA here is from genome assembly GCA_029916745.1 of Dysgonomonadaceae bacterium PH5-43. Taxonomy (NCBI): domain Bacteria; kingdom Pseudomonadati; phylum Bacteroidota; class Bacteroidia; order Bacteroidales; family Dysgonomonadaceae; species Dysgonomonadaceae bacterium PH5-43. Next base: position 48,129 of record JARXWK010000003.1, read on the forward strand.
CATTCTTTACCTAATCATAAACTCAATAGATATATAAAGAGTATTGTTAATCCTCGCAAAGTTTACTCTTTTATTGGCAGCCACGAAGTGGCACGTATATCGGGAAAAGCCGCAGACCCCCTGGGTAACCCTATCAAAAAATGTTTTAGAGACAGAGAGCCACAACAAGATATTCTTCGCATTAATCATTACGCCGTCAAATCTCACGAAGAATTTTTGGAGAAACAAGAAAAAGGTAGAGCTAGCGGACGTACAAGAAAAATTAGCATGGAGTATTTTCATAGATTCGACTTAAACGATATAGAAGAACAATAATATGATAACTTCTGATAAAAAACACAAAAATGAGTAAGAACATAAAAAAGATAGAAGAAATAGAGCAATCAACAATAGAGGCAACTCAGTCGTTGATTTTAGATATATTGAAAGAATATCAAAAGATATGTGAAGAACATAATCTAAAATTTTACCTTACAGCAGGATCGTTATTAGGAGCTGTAAGACATAAAGGCTTTATCCCTTGGGACGACGATATAGACGTAGGTATGCCAAGAAAGGACTATGAAATATTTATTAAAAATGCACACAAATGGCTTAAAGCACCTTTAGAATTAGATTGTCCAGAATACAATGATAAATATGTATACTTTTTCGCTAAAGTTGTAAACTACAATACTACCATAGAACAAAGATATTGCGTTAGCGGTGCATATATAGACATATTTCCTTTAGATGGTGTTCCTGACAGTAAGCTAAGGAGGAGATTGCATCAGTTAAGATTTAAAGCTGCAAAAGAATTATTTTATATCTGTAGACGAAATCCATTTAGACACGGAAAATCATTTGGAGGATATATTAACTTATTAATCCAAAAAATAATATCACCAAAGTTAGCATATAAGATTTATAAATCAGTCATCACAAGCTATGATTTCGAAAAAAGTAATTCTTTTTCTGACCACAGTAATGAAATAACTAATATGATGAGTAAAGATGTTTTAGGAAAAGAAAAAATAAAAATTCAATTTGAAGACTTTGAAAGCTATGGTATGAAAGATAATGATACGTATCTTACTTGCTACTTCGGAGATTATATGACTCCTCCACCCGTAGAAAAAAGAAGACCTCATCATTGTGCGTATCGTAATTTAGAATTACCTTACAGAGAATATCTAAAACTAAAAAAAACAAGTAATATATGCAAGCTCTAATATTAGCAGCGGGAATGGGTAAAAGGTTGGGCGAACTAACCAACAATAATACCAAGTGTATGGTTAAGGTTAATAACGTAACCTTAATTGAGCGTGTATTAAAACAAATTGAAACACGAAACTTTGAACAGATAGTTATCGTAACTGGATACCAAGAAGACAATCTGAAAGAATATATCAAAACTTTGAATATTTCTACTCCTATTGTATATGTATCTAATCCTATTTACGATACTACTAACAATATATATTCGTTATATCTTGCTCGCGATTATATGTCGAAGAACGATACAATATTATTTGAATCTGATTTGATATTTGAAGATGCTGTATTAGATAAGATTATGAACAATCCCTATCCCAACTTAGCCTTAGTGTCTAAATTTGAGAATTGGATGGACGGCACTTCCGTTGTTTTAGATAAAGATGATAAAATCAATAGATTTATCTCTGAGAAAGATTTTGTACACGAAGATTCTTCAGAGTATTATAAAACAGTAAATATATACAAGTTTAGTAAAGAGTTTTCTAACACACACTACATACCTTTCTTAGAAGCTTATTTGAAAGCCTTAGGAAATAACGAATATTACGAACAGGTATTAAAAGTGATTGCTTATTTAGACAAACCTGAACTTAAAGCTCTTAGGCTGGAAGGTGAAAAGTGGTACGAGATAGATGATGTTCAAGATTTAGACATAGCTGAATCTGTGTTTGCTTGCAAAGAAGAAAGACTCAGTAAACTTGAAAAAAGATATGGAGGTTATTGGAGATACGAATCAATTATTGACTTCTGTTATTTAGTAAATCCTTACTTCCCCGACTATAAATTATCATCAGAGCTTAAAGCCAATTTTGATTCCTTACTCAGGGAATATCCATCAGGAATGTCTGTTAACTCACTCCTTGCCGCTAAAATGTTTAATGTCAAACAAAAATATTCTTTAATCGGAAATGGAGCTGCTGAATTAATAAAAATATTACTTGAAACATTAGACGGTAAGTTTGGAATTGTATTTCCCACTTTTGAAGAATATCCCAATAGGCTAAAAGAAGAACAGTTAGAAATATACAATACTTCTAATGAAAATTTTGCATACACAGCAAAGTCTATCATAAATTATTTTGACAAAAAATCAATAGACACTTTTTTGTTGATTAATCCAGATAATCCTTCTGGTAATTTTATTCCATACAATGACCTATTATTATTATGCAAGTGGAGTAAACAAAAACAAATACGTTTAATAGTAGATGAATCTTTTGTAGATTTTTCAGACGAATCGATAAACAATAGTTTAATTGACAATTCTATATTAGAAGAATATAGCAACCTTATTGTAATAAAAAGCATATCGAAATCTTACGGAGTTCCAGGACTTAGATTAGGTGTTATGTTTTGCTCTGACGAAATTTTAATTACTAGTGTAAAAAAAGCACTCTCCATTTGGAACATAAATTCTTTTGCTGAATTTTTCATGCAAATAATTGGTAAATATAATAAGCGTTATCAAAAAGGATGTCAAGCAATAGCTAAAGAAAGATGTCGTTTTCATAAAGAACTAGAAAAAATACCTTTTTTACGTCCTATTCCATCTCAAGCCAATTATATACTCTGTGAAGTGTTAAATCCATACACTTCAAAATTTTTAGCTATTGAGCTTTTGAGTAAAGCGGATATACTTATTAAAGATTGTAGTGGCAAAAAGGCTTTCAACAATAAGGAATACATAAGACTGGCAGTAAGAAACGAACAAGACAACAATAAATTATTAGAAACTTTAAGGAAGTTTTAATATGAAAATTTTCAGTTTTGAAGAAATAAAAAAATTAAACATTCACCCTAATGAGTGTATGTTATGGGTGGAAGAAGCATTTAGACAAAAGCATTTAGTTAATTTGCCAAATAAAAAAAGTATTACATTCAATAATGGTTCTTGTTTTTTCAATACTATGCCATGTCTTTTTCCTCCTTTAAATAAATTTGGAGTTAAAGAAGTTTCTAGATATCCAAATAGAAATTCATCTATTTCAGGAGAAATTCTTTTATACAATTTAATTAATGGAGACTTGCTTTGTCTTATGGACGCAAATTGGATAACTTCAATGAGAACTGGTGCTGTCGCTGCTTTGTCTATAAAACATCTAAGAAGTACAAATGCAAAAATATTTTCATTCCTTGGTCTAGGAAACACAGCAAGAGCAACTATGTTATGTTTACTTGAAAACGAACCCGAACATAATTTTTTAGTAAGACTGCTTAAACACAAAGATCAAGCAGAACAATTCATCGAAAGATTTAAAGATTATAAAAATTGTTCATTCGAAATAGTTTCAACAAAAAAAGAATTAATTCAAAATGCAGATGTAATTGTTTCGGCTGTTACTATTGCAAATGATTTGATTGGAGAAGATAGTTGGTTTAAAGAAGGCGTATTAGTGGTTCCTATTCACACAAGAGGCTTTCAAAATTGTGATTTATTTTTTGACAAAGTATATGCCGATGATACAGATCATGTTGTTGAATTTAAATACTTTAATAAATTCAAAAAATTTGATGAGTTTGCTAATGTACTTATAGATAAACATAAAGGACGATTAAATGATAAAGAACGAATACTTATTTACAATATAGGCTTAGCAATGTTTGATATTTATTTCGCTTCTCAAATATATGATCGTCTTGAAATACAAAATAAAAATAAACATAAAATACAATTAAGAAATAGCTTATCTCAGTTTTGGGTATAATAATAAATAATGATATGATGGTATTAACAATAAAAGAAATACAAGCTCTTGAGACAGAAATGCTCAAAGAAGTTATCGATATTTGTAATAACAACGAGATAGAATATTATCTTGCATATGGAAGCACATTAGGAGCAATTAGACACGGGGGAACTATTCCTTGGGACGATGATGTTGACATTGTTATTCCTTATAATCAACTAAATAAATTCATTTCAATAACTAGACAAAAGCTCAGTAACAAATTCTTTGTAGATTATTATGATATCAATAAATACTATACTCTTACATTTCCAAGAATAGGTCTAAAAGGATATTCTACATTATATCTACATGTTGATGTATTCTTTTTCTTAGGTCTTCCTGACGAAAGAAAAAAACAATTAAAAATAATGAAGACTTTGGATCGTCTAAAAAAACACAATACTACAAAAACAATAACTACAAAATATAATAAAAAAAAGGAGAGTTTATTTAGACTATCTATTCGTGCTTTTGCTAAATTATTATACACCCCATATACATTAAATAAAATAAGAAAACAAATTGATGATATGTGTACTAAATATCCTATTGAAACAGCAAATTTTGTAGGCGTTCATAATACAGCATGGAGAAAAGCTCCAACGCCTAAAGAATTTTATGGAAAAGGTGTAATAAAAAACTACGAAGGATTTGAAGTCAAAATACCCGAACAATATGATGCTTATCTTCGTCATTTTTACAATGACTATATGCAACTCCCTCCTGAACAAGAGCGTAATAATATCAATAATTTGTATACTATTGATAAAATAGAGTTTTAGTTATTTTTCAAATTTAATCTTTTCAGGATATATATACTCTAAAATAGGACGTATTTGCTCTCTGTCGCTATCTTTAACTCTTTGACTATCATTCACACAAATAAATTTTGGCTTATAACGTCTAAGCCTCGGGATAATAGCTTTGTGTCGATGTAAGGATATTCTCATAGATTCGTTTCTTCCCACATATTTTAATTCTCCATGTTGTATCGCTAATACATAATATGATATAGCTGAGCGATGGAAATCTCCTATGGTCCTAACTTTATTTTGGTAAGATTTTTCCACTTCTGTTTTAAATATATTTTCAATAGCTTCTTTGTAGTCAGACTTTACAAAAGAATCAATTCCATGATGCGGTATTCCTGAAAAAACCTTACCATATCGCTTTTCCACCAAAGATACAGAATTAACAATAAGCGATTTATAATACCTTAATCCTCCAGTTAATAAGCGTTTAAATTTATATCGTAATTTAATAAATGGAGTTCTTTTTAATCTGACTATAGGAAATCCTTCTTTTGTGAAAAAATCTTCTTGACACATGGGGCTATACAACAACATATCATCATTAGCATATATAAAATGTTCTGAAAGATTCGGTATTCTATAAATAAAGTATTCTATAACGCTTGAATTAAAGCACGGAAGACTCTCTGTAGGCATTATATCCTTATGATCTATAATTTTAACTTTAGAATTTGTAGTATCTAACCATTCTGGAATTTGATCGTCTGTAACTATAAATATGTTTCTAATCCAAGGTGCATATTTTTCTATTGAACGTAAGCTATATTTTAACTCATCATTGTTTGTATAACGTCCTTTACCCGTAGTATCAGAGTTCTCTTCATTTTTTCCATTTATGTATTTATTTCGTTTCTTTATCCATTTAGGGTCATCTCCATTTACCCAAAGATACACTAAATCTATATCCATACTATTGAAAGAGTTTATAGTTTTTGTACAATAAAAAAAATAATTTTCAACAAAAGTTTTTCTTTCGTTCTATACACAAAGGTAATTGTTTTTTTTAATATGCTCTTATTTAGCTGTTATTAATTATTTACTACCTTTGTACCTTAAATAAAAAGATAAACAAAACAACAATTAACAATATAATTTATGAATATAGCGGTTGTGGGCACAGGATATGTGGGTTTAGTTACTGGCACTTGCTTTGCCGAAGTTGGTGTTAATGTAACTTGTGTTGATGTAGATAAATGTAAGATAGAAAACTTAAAGCAAGGAATTGTACCTATCTACGAACCCGGATTAGAAAAACTTGTTAAACGTAACTATGAGGCCGAACGTTTAACGTTTACTACAGACCTAACTTCTTGCTTAGACGACGTTAAAGTTATTTTCTCTGCTGTGGGAACTCCTCCAGATGAAGATGGCAGTGCCGACTTACGATATGTTTTAGAAGTAGCTCGCACTATCGGACAGAATATAAATAAATATATATTGGTTGTTACTAAGAGTACAGTTCCTGTTGGGACTGCCGAAAAAGTAAAACAAACTATTCAAGAAGAATTAGATAAAAGAGGCGTTGACATTCCTTTTGATGTGGCTTCTAATCCTGAATTTCTAAAAGAAGGTACGGCTGTAAAAGACTTTATGAGCCCCGATAGAATTGTAGTTGGCGTTGAAAGCGAACGTGCTAAAGTTTTAATGGATAAACTATACAAACCTTTTACACTAAATAACTACAGAACAATATTTACAGATATACGTTCTGCCGAAATGATTAAATATGCTGCTAATGCTATGTTGGCTACAAGAATCTCTTTTATGAACGACATTGCAAACCTTTGTCAATTAGTGGGAGCAGATGTAAATATGGTTCGCAGAGGAATAGGCGCAGACTCTCGTATCGGAAATAAATTCTTATACCCTGGTTGTGGTTATGGAGGCAGTTGTTTTCCTAAAGATGTTAAGGCTTTAATAAAAACAGCATCTAAATACGATTACGATATGCAAGTATTAAAAGCTGTTGAAAGTGTAAATGAAAAACAAAAAACAATACTATTTGATAAACTATCGGTAATATATAAAGGAGAATTAAAAGGAAAAACCATAGCCTTATGGGGATTAGCTTTCAAACCCGACACCGACGATATGCGCGAAGCTCCTTCTTTAGTTATTATCGATTTATTATTAAAAGCTGGTTGCGAAATAAAAGTATACGACCCTATTGCAATGGAAGAATGCAAACGCAGAATAGGCGATAAAGTAATATATACAAAAAATATGTATGAGGCTGCTTTAGATGCTGATGCCATATTACTTTTAACCGAATGGAAAGAATTTCGCTTACCAAGTTGGAAGGTTTTGAAAAAGACAATGAACAACACAGTTGTAGTAGACGGACGAAATATTTACGACAGAGAAGAAATGTTATCGCAAGGATTTGTTTATGATTGCATTTAGAATTTCTTGATTTAATAAAAAAAGTTCATACCTTTGTTTTTTCATTAAATATTAAATAACAACAAAACATGAAAATCAAAGTGTATTTACTAACACTGGTATGTTTGCTTTTCGCAGCAAACACATCTGTTAAGGCAGATGAGTCTTTACCTTTTAAGACTACCACTAATCTTGCTGAGGCGACTTGGTATAAGATTACTTCTTTCTCGGGATATGTTGTAGGTCTTAATGACAATCTTTCCCTTAGTTTAACCTCTGCATCTTCTGAAGTTACAGACGATTTGCAATGGTGCTTCGTTGGCGATAACGACACTAATGGTTTTACTATCTACAATAAATCTAACACAAATCTTATTGTTGGCTTAAATGGAGAAATTCCGACACTAAAAGCAGACGACGGCACTCGCTGGTATATGCGAGAACTCAACAATGCTACAAAAGGTGTGATGTATGCCATAAGCTTGTTTGAATATCGTGATAATGCTTCGGCTTATAAAAACTGGAACAACCACGGAGGTTCTGGTCAGTCTGTTCAGTTTTGGGCTGGAGGAGCATCTAACAACCACTCTCTTTGGACATTCGAGAAATATGTTCCTAAAGAATTTCTACCTGTAACAATTAACAAAGACAATAGCTGGTATAGAATTAAAGCCTACTCTGGTTATTATGCTATTGCTAAAGAAGATGGTTCTCTTGGTTTTTCTACTAAAGAAGAAAACGATTATCAACTTTGGTCATTCAGAGGAGACAGAAACGACACTGGACTTACTGTTTACAACAAAGGTTTAGAAGGAAAAACTTTAGACGTAAGCAATGATATACCTGTATTTACTGAAGACAACAATACTAAATGGTATCTTCGTAAGGTAGAAAATGCCGACAATGGTACTATGTACTCAATTTGCCCTATTGAATATAAAGATAATGCTACTGCAAACAAGCATTGGAATAATAAAGGACAAACAAATACAGAAATTCAACTTTATGCTGGAGCTAACTCTAACAAACATTCCCATTGGTGGTTCGAAGAATATCGCTCGCCTTACAACAGTAAGCTACAGGTTTACAGATTACCTTGCGGTTCTCGCATTTCAGGAAATGCTGCTTTCTTAAGAAGCGCAACCATTGAAGGCGAAGCTGTAGTTGAGCCTTTAATGTACGAAACAGAAATTGCTCCTTCTTCTTACTATCTGTTACACACCAACACTAAGCCTATTGTTGAAAGAGGTAAATCTTTCGAGCTTGTTCTTACCGGTAATCAAGACGACACTAAAAAAGATTTTTCGGCAACTAATGCTTATATTTATTGCGATTGGGATAGAGATGGAACCTTCGAGTATGCTTTACCTGTTCATACCGAAGCATTAAATATTCGCCAAGCCATAACCGTGCCTGAAGATACTGATTTAGGAAAGATGCGCATAAGAGTTCGTTACACAGAGAAAGACATTACCCTATCGGGGGCAGAAGATGATGTTTGGGGAATGACTTACGATTTTGTTTTCAAAGTTGTAGAACCTAAAAACGAAGGTCGCATAGTTACTGTCGCAAGCAACGAAAACAAGAGAGGAACTGTTGAACTTATTGGCGAAACAAACTCTAACGGTAATTTCGATTATGGAACATCAGTAACTGTTAAGGCTACAATAAAAGGTAATAGTACTTTCCGCTATTGGAAACAAGGTAATATTATAGTATCTACCAACGAAGAGTACACTTTCGATGTTAAACACGACACTAATCTTATTGCTTATTTCACTCCTAACACTACTTCTGAGGCAGGAATTAAAAACATAGAAAACTTATCTTACCGTTTTTTAGAAACTAACGGAACTTTATCTTTCTATTTTGAAGAAGACGCTGTGTTAATGGAAGTGTATTCTTTAAGCGGAGGTTTAATGCTTAAATCTTTTAACAATCAGGTTTCGACAAGAAGTTTACCTACCGACACCTATATAGTAACTGCATATACTGCAAATCACATTATTTCTACAAAAACAATATTAAATTACAACAAATAAACACTTACAATTATGAAATATAATAAGAAACTAGCAGCCACTCTCTCTGGTGCATTACTTGCTTCAGCAGGAGCTGTAGCTCAAACAGAGAACCCCAACATAGTATTCATACTTTGCGACGACTTAGGTTATGCCGATTTGGGTTGTTTCGGTCAACAATACATAAGTACGCCAAACTTAGACCGTATGGCTGAAAACGGTATGAAGTTTACTCAGCATTATTCTGGTAGTCCGGTTAGTGCGCCTTCTCGCGCGTCGTTACTTACAGGGCAACACACAGGGCATACTAAAATCCGCGACAATAAAGAATATTGGTCAGGTCAGGTAACTTACGGTGTTAATAAAGATTATGCCGTTGCAGGACAAGAACCTTTAGATGTAAACCGACTTACAATTACTCAAATGCTAAAAAGTGCAGGTTACAACACAGGACTATTTGGCAAATGGGGCTTAGGTTATGAAGGATCTGTTGCTACTCCTAAAAAAATGGGTTTTGACGAATTCTATGGATATATATGTCAGTTTCAAGCTCACCTTTATTATCCTAACTTCATAAACAGAAACGAAGAGCGCGAAACATTAGAAGAAAACATAAAATATCCTATGTATGGTGTAGATTACAAAAAGCGGACACAATACACTCCCGACCTTATACACAACGAGGCTATTAAGTTTTTAGAAAAACAAACTAAAGACACGCCGTTCTTCGCTTTTCTTACTTATACCTTACCACACGCCGAACTTGCACAACCAAACGATTCTATATTGCAGGCTTACAACGGTAATTTCTGCACAGAAAAATCTTACGCAGGCTCAGAAGGTTCGCGCTACAACCCTACCGATATAGCACACGCTCAATTTGCTGCTATGGTAACTCGCTTAGATACTTATGTTGGTGAAGTACTTAATCTCCTTGAAGAAAAAGGAATAGCTGAAAACACTCTTGTATTCTTCACGAGCGACAATGGACCTCACACAGAGGGCGGTGCCGACCCCGATTTCTTTAACACCGACGAGATGCTAAGAGGATACAAACGTGCGCTAACCGAAGGAGGAGTACGTGTTCCTATGATTGCGCAATGGAAGGGAACTATTGAGGCTGGAACTGAAAGCAATCACGTTTCTGCTTTTTGGGACTATATGCCTACTTTTGCAGAACTTACTGGCACTAATCTGAATGTTGAAACCGATGGTATTTCAATACTTCCTACGTTATTAGGCAAAAGTGAACAAGCTAAACACGACCATCTTTATTGGGAGTTTTACGGTCGTGCTGTAAGAAAAGACAACTGGAAACTTATTCGCACAGGAGGTAACACTTATCAGCTCTATGATTTAGCAACCGATTTGCACGAAGATAATAATTTAGCTTCTCAATATCCAGAAATAGTTAAAGAGTTAGATAAAATAATTGAAAAAGAACATACAGCTTCTTCTCTTTTCAATTTCAAGTAAGTTGCTAACAAACGTTAATCACCGCTTGACAAAGGTGCTTTTATTTAGTATCTTTGCATAAGCAAATAGTATAAAGCTGTTAAGGGAGTCCTTAGCAGCTTTTTTTGTACTGTATTGCAAGAAAATTTCGGGGTTTTAAGAGCGAAAACTCACTGAGATTAAAGGTAAAAGACACTGAGATATTTCAAAACCTCAGTGTCTTTTTTTATGAACTTACTACAATCGTGGAACAACTCTTTATGTTGTCGAAAAAGTACAATCGGCATTAAAACATCGACAGTTAAAGATTACAAAATTGAGTTAAAGTTACAGTGTATTTATAGCCTGATTTTATTCTTTCAAACTAAATTGTTGCCTTTCTAATTCTTGTTCAAGTTCCTCTACCGATGGTAATTGAGGCTTTATATCGTCTGGAATTGCATTGGTTAACATATATTCACTTATACCCATTGGCTTATTAATATCTCGCAAAGCATATTCCACGTCTATTTTGTTTTTCTTTTTACATAAAAGTATCCCAATAGTAGGATTATCATCTTGTTTTCGTAGCTGACTATCAACTGCCGATAAATAATAATTAAGTTTTCCTGCATACTCTGGAATAAACTTTCCCGCCTTTAACTCTATAACAATATAACATTTCAACTCTACGTGATAAAAAAGCATATCAAGAAAATGATCATTTTCTCCTATTTCAATTTTATATTGTCGACCGAGAAAAGCAAATCCCTTACCCAATTCCAATAAAAAATTAGTAATATTTTTAACAAGTTCGTCTTCAATTGCTTTTTCTAATGCGTCATTCTCCAAACCAAGAAAGTCAAAATTGTAAGGGTCTTTCAAAGTTTGCATTGCAAGTTCAGATTGTTTTACAGGTAAGGTGTTACTGAAATTATGCGTAGAACTTCCCAAAGTCAAATAATATTTATTGTCAATCTGAACTTCTAAAGTATCTCTATCCCAAGCGTTACGAATGGTTTCTTTGCAATAAAACTCAGCCTCTTCTATGTCTTTTATTTTTGTAATTATAAGTCTGTTATGCCCCCAAGGAATTTGTGCCACAGCTTGTGGCACAAATTGGTATTTATCAGAATAAAATTTATACCATTGTAGTATTGCATATAGGTTTCGTCGTGAAAAACCCTTTATTTCAGGAAAATCTCGCTTCAACTCTTTGGCTATTTGCTCAATAAAACCACTTCCCCAATCCGAATTTTGTTGTTTTTCGGCAATATCTCTACCAAGTTCCCAATACAACTCAAGCACTTGTGAGTTTATGGAAAAAACTAATTTATTCCTTGCTCTACGAATTTTACTCTTTATAGCTGTTAGCCAATCTAAAAAATCAGGAGTTGGTGTTTCTTTTGAAGGTTGATTTTCTTTGGTCATATTATTTTTTCTAAGTCATTAAAATAAAAACCAACTATTCCGCAACGAAATAGTTGGTTTTTGCATATTAAACATTATATGTTATAATGTATTTATAGCCTTTTGTAGTCTGCTTATTGTTTCTTCTTTCCCTAATATCTCTGTGATATTAAAAATATGCGGACCCTTAGACTCCCCTACTAAAGCCAATCTAAAAGCATTCATTATATTTCCTAAATGATACTCCTTAGAAGCAATCCAAGCTTTAACAATTTCTTCTGTCACTTCTGCCGAGAAATCTGTTATTGGCTCTAAAATAGAGATAAGTTCGGTTAGTTGCGCTGGAGTATCTTCTTTCCAACGTTTCTTTACAGTCTTTTCGTCGTAAGTTGTTGGTGCTACAAAAAAGAATGACGACTGACCCCAAAGTTCTTTTACAAAGTTTACTCTCTCTTTTACCAAACCTACAATTTTAACAACAGTTGCAAAATCGGCATCTATCCCTTGTTCTTGTAAGAAAGGAACAAATAGTTCGGCTATTTCTTCGTTAGATTTTAATTGTATATATTGGTGATTAAACCATTCTCCCTTTTTATAATCAAATTTAGCCCCACTTTTACTACATTTTTCTAAAGAGAAGGCTTCAATTAGGTCTGCCATTGAAAGCATTTCTCTGTCGTCGCCAGGATTCCAACCCAATAACGATAGAAAATTAATAACTGCTTCTGGCAAATAACCCGATTCTCTGTATCCCGAAGATATGTCGCCCGACTTTGGGTCTTTCCATTCTAATGGGAACACAGGGAAACCAAGTCTGTCTCCATCTCTTTTACTTAGCTTACCATTACCCTCAGGCTTTAATAATAAAGGAAGGTGAGCAAACTGAGGCATTGTATCTTCCCAACCGAAATACTTATAAAGAGTAACGTGAAGAGGAGCCGACGGCAACCACTCTTCGCCACGTATAACGTGTGTTATTTCCATTAAATGATCATCTACAATGTTTGCTAAATGATAGGTCGGAAGCTGGTCTGCCGATTTGTATAAAACTTTATCGTCAAGGATAGAAGAGTTAACTGTTACTTCGCCTCTTATCAAATCATTTACTACAATAGTCTGATTCGGCTCTATCTTTATTCTTACAACGTATTGTTTGCCTTCATTTATCAGAGTTTGCACTTCATTTGCAGGCAGAGTTAAAGAGTTTCGCATTAACGAACGAGTAGAAGCATCGTATTGAAAGTTTGCAATCTCAGTTCGTTTAGCATCTAATTCTTCTGGAGTATCGAAAGCAATATAAGCCAAATCTTTTTCTAATAGGTAGTCTACATATTGTTTGTAGATACTTCTTCTTTCCGACTGACGGTATGGACCATAATTTCCTCCTTTGTGAGGACCTTCGTCGAAGTTTACGCCCAACCATTCAAAGGCATTTATTATATACTCTTCAGCACCTTCAACAAAACGTTGCGAATCTGTATCTTCAATTCTCAAAACAAAGTCGCCTTTGTGCTGTTTAGCAAATAGATAATTGTACAAAGCGGTTCTTACTCCACCGATATGTAAAGGTCCTGTTGGACTGGGTGCGAACCTAACTCTTATTGTTTTATCAGTCATAATTCATTATTTTTGCGCAAAAATACTTATATTTATCCTGAAATCACTATATTTCGGCAAAATTTACATTAGTATGAATAACAAAAGATTTAATATTCCGGCTTACATATACTTTATTGTAGCTACTATCATAATAATTGCAGCATTTCCAAGAGAAGGAAAGTTTCGATATAGCTTTACCGAAGGTAAGCCTTGGCAATACGGATTACTAACGGCTCCTTTCGATTTTCCTATTTATAAGTCGCCCGATCAATTAAAAGCTGAGCAAGACAGTGTACTTAAAAACTTTTCGCCCTATTTCACTTGGGATAAAAAGGTATACGACACAAACCTTAAAAGTTTTAAGGAGAACATTCTAACCCAAGAAAACATTAGTTATCGTAGATATATAGAGTCTGCTTTTCAGGAGATTTATTCACGAGGCATTATCTCAAATGCAGATATTGAGTTTCTAAAAGAAAATAATTATCATATCCTTCGTGTTAGAGAAGATGATAATAAAACTACCCCCTACTCTGTTGATGATATTTTCACTCTAAAGTCGGCTTACTCGTACATAACCGAGAATGTACCCGAACACTTAGATGTAAATATACTTCGCTCAATGAATCTCAACAACTATATCCAAGAGAATATAAAGTACAATGAGGAGCTTTCGGATATGGTTAAAGAAGATGATTTGCAAAAGATTTCGCCTTCTTCTGGAATGGTACAGAGTGAAGAAAAGATTGTAGACAGAGGTGAAATTATTAATACAACAACGTATAATATACTTAGGTCGTTACGACAAATTTACGACAAACAAGAAAACCCTATTCAAAAACAAGTCGGACTTATTGGAGGCATTTCAATATTAGTTATCGGTTTTATGGCTTGTTATCTTTTATACTTAATTTCGTTCAGAAAGAAGATTTACGAGAACAAGAAAGACGTTGTATTCTTACTATCTATGTTATTCTTATTTGTATTACTAACAGAAATAACCGTAAAATACAATTTGTTTAGTGTTTATATTATTCCGTATGCTATAATACCTATAGTTATACGCACATTCTTTGAGTCGCGTACAGCTCAAACAACTCACTTTATAACTATACTTATATGTTCTTTAATGGTAGAGTTCCCTTTCGAGTTTATTCTTTTGCAATCGGTTACCTGCTTAGTAGCAATGTATGTTCTTAAAGATTTAACTCAACGCTCGGAGCTTATAAAATGTGCTTTATATATTTTGTTGGCTTACGTTGTTACTTACTTTGGCTATCAGTTGTTTCAAGAAGGAAATCTGGCTAAAACCAATTGGGCAATACTGTTATTCTTTACTATAAACTTTATATTCGTAATGTTTACCTACGCCTTTATTTATATTGTAGAGAAAATATTTGGCTATATATCTAATGTTACTTTAGTAGAACTTTCAGACATAAACACCCCTGCACTTACTCTTTTATCCGAACGTTCGCCCGGAACTTTTCAGCATTCTTTACAAGTATCTATGTTAGGTACTGCTGCTGCTGTAAAAGTTGGTGCTAACCCTCAGTTGGTGCGCACAGGTGCTTTGTATCACGACTTAGGCAAAATAGAAAATCCAGGCTTTTTTACCGAAAACAAAATTGGAGATGCTAATCCCCACGATAAGCTTTCGTTCGAACAAAGTGCAAGAATTATAACTAATCACGTTCCCGAAGGAGTAAAACAAGCTCACCACTTTGGATTGCCACCTTCTATCATAAAGTTTATACTAACGCATCACGGTAAAGGCAAAGCTAAGTATTTCTACAACTCACAAAAAAACAAATATCCCAATACACCTATCAACGAAGAAGCCTTTTCTTATTCTGGCATAAATCCAGATACTAAAGAAACAGCAATCTTAATGATGGCAGATTCGGTAGAAGCAGCCTCGCGTAGCTTAAAAGAATACACAGAAGAATCGATACGTAATTTAGTTAATAAGATTATAGACGGACAAATAGCTGATGGTTTATTACAAGATGCTCCTCTTACATTCAAAAACATCACTACTATAAAGAATGTATTTGTAGATAAACTTATAACAACTTACCACTCTCGGATTAGTTATCCTGAGCTTAAAGAGTAATCTCGCCCGCTAAAGATTTTTTAAGATGTTCTTTAACTTCTTCTCTCACTAAGCCGTGCCCGAAAAGAAACATAAGTTTGGTTACAGCCGCTTCGGTAGTCATATCATATCCCGAAAGAACACCTATATCTAAAAGTGTTCTGCCTGCGTGATAGCGTTCCATCACTACCGACCCTGAAGCACATTGGGTAATATTTACTATTACTATACCGTTATTAACTCCCTCTTCAATAATATCAAGAAACCATTTCTCTGTAGGAGCATTACCGGCACCGTAAGTTTCCATAACTACACCTTTAAGATTAGGGATAGAAATAAGAGCCTTTAAGGTATCTGGTGAAATACCTGGAAATATCTTTATAATCGTAACGTTAGAGTTTAACCAGTAATGAAATTGAGGCTTAGTATCTGGTAAAGGCTTCAATATAAGATCGTGTTTGTATCTAATATTAGTTCCTGCCTCTGCCAGTATTGGATAATTAAAAGAGTTAAACGCTTTGAAGTTTGCAGCATTAATCTTTGTAGTACGGTTACCTCTCATAAGCATATTCTGAAAGAAAATACATACTTCAGGTACTATGGCTTTCCCATCTTCATCTTTATCAACCGCTATTTCTAAAGCTGTTATAAGATTTTCTTTCCCATCTGTTCGTATTTTACCTATTGGAAGTTGTGAGCCTGTAAGTATAACTGGCTTATCAAGATTTTTCAACATAAAACTTAAGGCAGATGCCGAATAAGCCATAGTATCCGTTCCGTGAAGGATAACAAATCCATCGTAACTATTGTAATTATTTTCGAGGATACTCACCAAGTCTTTCCACTTCTCAGGATTCATATCCGATGAGTCTATTGGTCGCTCAAACTGAACAACGTCTATCTTAAATTTAAGTCTATTCAACTCAGGAACATACTCTTTAAGATTGTTAAAGTCGAACGATTTAAGAGCTCCAGTGTTATCATCTTCTATCATTCCAATAGTTCCACCAGTATATATTAGCAACACAGACGCGTTCAAATCCAACATTTTATTATCTTTTTATTATTCAGATTGCAAAAATAACTATTTACTTTGACATTTTGTCAAAACAAACAAGCAAACAAATATATTCTTTATTCAGAAATTATATTTAACAAGCAGATACATATCTGTCTTATCAGCTTTATCTACAAAATAAGAATTAGCAAACTTAAAATAAACCGTGAGCGGCGAAAAGACCTGCCACTTAGCAACAGCAAAACATCTCAATCCCTCTCCATAATAATTATGAAAACCTGCAGCATAAAGCACATTCTTCTCATAAATACAAATACGAGTATCCCAATCTTTAGCTTTGAAATAAGCAATACCAACATCAACTTTTACTGTCGACTTATTGTTTGTGTAAGCTATTGCCTGCGTTACACTCCAAGCATCAGATTGTTTATTGTTTTGTGTGTATTTGTTGTAGTGAAGTTGCGATTTACAATTAAAGTTCTTACTTAAAACATAGTCGAACTGACCTCTTAGTTTATTCGAGTAATAAGGTGTAATATCTTTATATTTAGATTTATTCCTATAATCGAAACTTAATTGCGACTTCTTACTAAAACGCTTAAGCGATAAAGATACTTCGTTGCCAGTAGAAGGAACATTTACATTATATCTTAAGTATGGAAAAGAAAAGTAATCGAAGTAACCCATAATCTCCCAAGTCTTAAACAACGGTAACTTAAAGCCTGTAAGTAAACCTGTTTCTCCTTGCAACGACGATTCGCTTATAGTTTTACCAAACAAAGCATTGTATCGTTTATCGTAATGCCTAAACGAAATAAACCATTTAAGAAAAGAAGTTGGTTCTAAGTGTAAGTTGTTTAGAGTTGCTATTCCTCCCGATTTATCTATCGCGGTCTCTCCTACTAAAGATATTCTTTTGTATCTATAAAAGTAATTTACTCCTATATTATAATGTTTATCTCCTCTAAGAGAATAGACATTATGAGGTTTAAGTTCTGGATTTAGCTTTTTACCTCCAAAAGAATAATAAACCGCAGTTACACCCAGTCTTAAGTTATCTTTATTAAAGGATATATGTTTGCCTATGGTTTTTATTTCGGCAGCATTCTTTTTAAGCAAGTCATTATATGTGCGATGTAGTCCGTCTGTCTTAAAAGAATAAATAACAGAATCATTAGTATTTGCGTCTTGCTCTTTATTAGAATAGAATAAGTAAATATGAATATCTTTGTATGTTAACTTAGTTGCTATTCCACTAAAATATTCGCTCTCATTATTAGAGAGGTGTCGCTTAATCCCCTTACCCGACAAAGCTATATTATTGATAGAATTAGACTTCCCAACAGAAAAGTTATTATTAAGAAGTAAGCCTTCGCCAAAAGATAATCGGTAATTACCTACGTGAAGCTCGTTTACAAAGCCTAAATCTTTTACTACAAGATTGTATGTGTAATAATCGAAACCATAGGGATAGTGCTTAGAGAAAGTTTCACCAGCATCTTTCTCTCCTGTAATTCCGAACTGTATTTTGTCTTGAACATTTAAGTTGTAACGAAAGTTTAGATAATAAGGATTGCCCAAATAATCATCTTCACTCTTTTGTAAACTGCGATTGGTTCTCAATATAAATGTTTGTTTGCTGTACTTTAAGTTGTCGATGTATTTTTTCTCTTCATTAGTATCACCAACATAAACATACGGTATAAGGTAAAATATAGTTTGCATATCTAAACCTTCTACATTCTTCAATTCGTAAATACTAACCAAAGGAGCATACTTATAAATATAGTATAAGATATTTTCTATCTGCAAATCGCTTAAAAACGGAAGCCTTTCTAATTGTTCTTTAGTTACAGTATGTAAGTTATATGGGTTTTCGGAGATATAAGAAAGTTCTTCGATAAGATTATCAACATCAGACTCCGACTCTTCGTTTTCGTAAATATCATTAACGAACTGTGCTTGTATATTGCAAACAATAAGACTTAGTAAGAATAATAAAACATACCTCATAATTAAAAAGAATAAGATACGCCAATCGAACTACTTAATCCCAATACATTGTGTAAAGAAAAGCCTGCATCTAAAGTCCACTCTTTAATAATGTATGTTATACCAAACGAAGGGGTTTTAGATTTAACATTAACTCCCGAACTAATTACAAATCGCTCTAAAAGATAGTATTCAAAGCCTAACGACAAATCAAACTTATCTTTAGTTCTATAACTTCCCTCGACTAACAAACTTATGTTTTCATTAAAAACATACTTACTACCCAAATACACATTTATAATATTATCGGTTTCGGTTGTTAACAAATTCTCTGCAAGCATAGCAGCAGTAAAGCTTTCACTAAAAGTATAATTAAGACCCAGATGAGAATAATAATCCCAAACACTCTCTTCGATAAACACCGACGATTTGTTTACTGCCATTATATTTATCCCGATACTAAACTGCGAAATAATCTTCTTGGCAAAAGAAGTTCTTATAGAACTCACCTTATAATCTTCATAGCCAAAGGTTGACAAACCCACTCCACAATCAATAAAATTATTTGGATAATTACAATAAACATAAGCCGTATTAAGCTCATCTATACCAAAACGATTAAGAACCGAAGTTCCTATCTCGCTTTTATCTACAAAAGAAATATTTGCAGGATTAATTACACTGCTTAACGAACGAATGTTTCCTAAAGCAAACGAACGTGTGTCTACAATTATTAAATCATCATCGACACTGAAACAATACTGAGAGAGTAACAAAAATATACACATTAGTATATTCTTAAAAAGATTAAAACCTTTCATAGTTATTTGGTTTTGATTTATACTGTATTTTCCGGGCACAAATTTAGATATAATTGAAAGAAAAACCACAGTACTATTAAAAAGAATTATACTTTTGCATTCTTAATTAATAAAATATGAATAACACAGAAAGAAAACACATCACTTGGGTTGACTTACTTAGAGTAGTTGCCTGCTTTTTAGTTGTATTATCGCACGCCTGCGATCCTTTTGTTGGGCAGTTCAACAATAATCATTACGAATTTTTAACGGGAGCCTTCATAGGAAGTTTTGTTCGTCCGTGCGTTCCTTTATTTGTAATGATGTCTGCGGTATTATTATTACCGATTAATATGAGTATGACCAATTTTTACAAGAAAAGAACAAAAAGGTTACTAACGCCTTTCATCTTTTGGTCGTTGACGCTACCCATATTATATTATTTCTATGTAAACTCGGGAGTTTCTATTGTAAGTCCTAACATATTATTCTAAGACTATAAGCTACCTCGCACAATAGAAAAACTCTACACCTTTGTTTTTAATTTTAATTACGATACCACGCCCCTTTGGTATTTATATATGCTTATCGGACTATACTTATTTATGCCTATAATAAGTTCGTGGATGCAACAAGCCGAAAAGAAAGACATAAAGTGGTTCTTAATATTTTGGATTATAAGTATGTGTTTGCCTTATGTGCAAATGTTTGCACCACTTTTAGGCTACACTGGCAATTTCGGCAATATGGGAGTTTTAGGCGTTTGCGACTGGAATGCTTATGGTATGTTTTACTATTTCTCAGGCTTTTTAGGATACGTAGTTTTAGCCTACTACTTAGTCAGATTTCCTTTACAATGGAGTTGGGGTAAAACATTAGCCGTTGCTCTACCTATGCTTGTGATAGGATACGCTATTACTGCCGGAGGATTTATTCTTACTCAGAAAAACTTCCCTGGAAGCTATGCTCACTTAGAAATTATTTGGTATTTTTCAGGCATAAACGTTTTCTTAATGACTTTATCTATGTTTATGATTATGCAGAAAATCAATATTACCCCTAATGCATTATTAAAGAAAACAGCATCACTTACCTTTGGTATATATTTATGTCACTTCATAATAATACAGATAGGATACGATTTTATATACCCTAACATAGCCGCCCCTGCGTTTGTGAAAATATTGCTTATTGCAGTATTTACATTCTTAGTGTCGCTACTTATCACTTGGTTGTTAAGCTTGAATAAAATAACTAAAAAGGTTGTTTTATAATTCATTTAACACCAATTTTATTACGTATATCATAAGCCAAGCACAACTGCAAACGAATGTTAACAAGCACTTGACAAAGGTGTTTTTGTTTAGTATCTTTGCATAAGCTAAAAGCAAAAAAACGCTAAGAGACAACTCTTAGCGTTTTTTTGTACTGTATTGCAAGAAAATCTCGGTGTTTTCAGAGCGAAAACTCACTGAATTTAAAGGTAAAAGACACTGAGATATTTCTGAAACGTACTGTGTTTTTGCTAAAAGTCTTTATTGGATTATAAAAACTCAGTTGCCACCAAAACACACACAGTTAAAGATTCCAAAATAAGGTTAAAGTCGGAAGCTAAAAAGCCTTACTACACTTCTATTTATTCGCAATTATTTATCATTAATCTTGTTTACTGTTTCAAAATACTTTAACTTTGTTCGCTTAAAAAGCAAAAAATAAATACAAGTGGCAGAAACAAAGTATATTTTCGTTACAGGCGGCGTTGTATCTTCCTTAGGAAAAGGAATCGTAGCCGCATCTTTAGGTAAATTATTACAAGCAAGAGGTTACAGAGTAACCATTCAGAAGTTCGACCCCTATATCAACATTGATCCGGGAACTCTTAACCCTTACGAACACGGAGAGTGTTATGTTACCGAAGACGGACACGAAGCCGACTTAGACTTAGGACACTACGAACGCTTCCTTAATATCCCCACATCTAAGGCGAACAACATCACTACCGGTCGCATTTATCAAAATGTTATAAACAAAGAACGCAAAGGCGAATTTCTTGGACGAACAGTTCAAGTAGTACCTCACATTACCGACGAGATTAAACGTAATATTATGCTACTCGGCAAAACAGGCAAATTCGACTTCGTTATTACCGAAATAGGAGGAACTGTGGGCGACATAGAATCTCTGCCTTACATAGAAAGTGTTAGACAATTAAAATGGGAATTAGGCTCGAAAAACTGTTCGTGCGTACACCTAACTTATGTTCCTTACATAGCAGCAGCTAAGGAAGTAAAAACTAAACCGACTCAACACTCGGTAAAGAAACTTCAAGAACAAGGTATTCAACCTAATATTTTGGTACTTCGTACAGAAGAACAACTATCTAAAGGTATATGTAGAAAGGTAGCTCTTTTCTGTAATGTAGACGAAGATGCTGTATTCCAATCTTATGATGTACCAAGCATATACGAAGTTCCCGTGTCATTGGCTGAACAAGGTATGGATAAGATAGTTCTTCAACAATTAGGAATGCCAACCGATAGTAAGTTAGACTTAACGCTTTGGAGAAGTTTCCTTAACAATATGAACACTGCCGAAGAGGTAGTTAAAATAGGTATAGTAGGAAAGTATGTAGAACTTCCTGATGCCTACAAATCTATAAACGAATCATTACTACAAGCTTCTATATATCACAAACATAAGTTAGACTTACGCTTTATAAGCTCAGAGAAACTAACAGATGATAATGTGGCTAAATCTCTTGAAGAATTAGACGGTATATTAATTGCTCCAGGTTTCGGACAAAGAGGAATAGAAGGTAAACTTGTTGCTCTTAAGTATGCTCGCGAAAACAATAAGCCTACATTTGGTATCTGCTTAGGTATGCAATGTATGGTGGTTGAGTTTGCTCGTAACGTATTAGGCTTACAGGGCGCAAACTCTACCGAGATGAACGAAAATACACCTTACAAAGTAATAGACATTATGGAAGAACAGAAAAATCTTACAGAAATGGGAGGTTCTATGCGCTTAGGCTCTTACGATTGTAAATTAGTAAAAGGCTCGAAAGTTTACGAAGCTTATAAAAGCGACACAATAAGAGAGCGTCATCGTCATCGCTACGAATTTAACAACGAATACAAAAGCCAATTCGAAAACAAAGGAATGAAGTGTACTGGTGTTAATCCCGATACAGGATTAGAAGAAGTTGTAGAAATCCCAAGCCTTAAATGGTTTGTTGGAACTCAATTCCACCCAGAATACAACAGCACGGTTGTGAAACCAAACCCTTTATTTATGAGTTTTATTGAAGCAGCTATTAAAAAATAAAAGATGGATAGAAATACGATTATAGGTTTAATACTAATGGTAGCCGTATTTATTGGCTTTTCGTACTTAAACCGCCCTACACCCGAACAACTTGAAGCACAACAAAGATATAGAGACTCTATTGCTTTAGTACAAAATCAAGAGATTGCAAAGTTAAACGAAGCTCTTAATGCCGAACCTAAAGATATTGCTTTAGAGCAAAGTGAAACTCCCGACTCGGTAAAGCAAGCTAAGCTTTTCGACACTTATGGTAGCTTTGGAATTTCTAAAGAAGGAGAAGAACAATTCGTCACTTTAGAAAACGAATTAATGACGCTAAACCTTTCAACTAAGGGAGGACGCATTAGCTCTGTGAACCTAAAAAACTATACCGATTATAACGACGAACCGCTTTTCTTGTTCGACAATAATGAGGCAGACTTTAATCTGACGTTTATAACAGCCAACAATCGGGTATTAAGTACAAGCGACTTTTACTTTGAAGCTATTAAAAGCTCCGACTCAAAAGCAACTCTTAGACTTAATGCTGGCGATGGCAAATCAATGGATTTTGTTTACACTATCCACCCTGATGATTATATGGTAGACTTTGAAATTGTTTCAAACAATCTCGAAACAGAACTGTCTCCTTCAATGCGAACTTTAGACATTCAGTGGAAACAAAAAATACGTCAACAAGAAAAAGGAAGAACCTTTGAAGAGCGTTACGCAAGGTTAACCTACAAATTCTTATCAGATGATGTAGAACAACTAAAAGAAAGCAAAGATGATATTAAGAGTATTTCCAATCGCCTTAAATGGATAGGATACAAAGACCAGTTCTTTTCTTCTGTTTTAATAGCTAACGAAAACTTTGAGTCGGCTAAATTAGAATCAAGATACTTTTCGGCTGGTAAATATATAAAAGAATACAGTTCTTATTCGAGCGTACCTTTTAATGTTCACGACAACAAAGCCATTGGTTTTAATTATTATTTCGGTCCTAACGATTACACTTTACTTAAGAGTTACGACAAAACTAAATTTGAAGGACAAGACATTGAACTCGAAAAACTTGTTCCACTTGGTTGGAGTTTGTTCCGTTTCATAAACAAATGGCTTATCATTCCAATCTTCGATGCTTTAAGAGGTTGGGGAGTTGGCATTGGCTTGGCAATTCTTTTACTTACAATAATCATCAAAAGTATATTATTCCCACTTACTTACAAATCATTTATGTCGTCGGCTAAGATGAGAGTTCTTAAGCCACAGATAGAAAAGATTAACGAGAAGCATCCAGGACCAGACAATGCAATGGAGCGTCAGAAGAAAGTAATGGAACTGTATAATCAGTGCGGTATTAACCCTATGGCTGGTTGTTTGCCTATGTTATTGCAAATGCCTTTCTTACTTGCTCTATTCTGGTTCTTCCCTACTGCTATAGAATTAAGACATCAAAGCTTCTTATGGGCTACCGACTTATCGACCTACGATTCTCTTATACATTGGGACGCACAGATACCTATTATATCTACTTACTTCGGTAATCATATTAGTTTGTTCTGTTTATTGTTCTCTTTGGTAACAATATTGAATACCAAATACACAATGGCTCAGCAAAGCGGCGGTCAAGAGCAAATGCCTGGTATGAAGATGATGATGTATTTTATGCCTGTTATGATGTTCTTTGTACTGAACTCTTATCCTGCAGGTTTGAACTACTACTATCTTGTTTCAACATTTTTTACTGTTGCTCAAACATTGGCATTCCGTTTCTTAATCAACGAAGATAAACTTTTGTTGAAATTAGAAGCTAATAAGAGTAAAAATAAAACTAAGAAGAAATCTGGTTTTATGGCTCGCCTAGAGGAAGCTCAAAAGCAACAACAAGCGATGCTTAAAGAACAACAAAAGAAAAACAACAAGAAGAAATAAAATTAAAAGACAGGCAAATCAACAGTCTGTCTTTAATTTATAATTTTTACTTAGGTGATAAACACAAGCATAAATATCCATGATAAGTTTTCTGTTGAGTTTAAGGTAGGATTCTACACTTCTCAAAAAGAAAATAACTTAAACGAATTTAAGATAAACTCATGGATATTTGTGCCTAATAGCTTAGATATTAATAGCTACACCTATACACAACAACAATTTTATTCTGATGTAAAGTCAAATATTAGACTTATCACTCCAATTTATACTCTTGAAGAGATATTAACAGAAGGCAAAGGTCCGTTACCAAGATTAGAAAAGGCCTTAAACAACTACATCAAACAACCAACAGAAGAACACGCCGAGCAATACACTTATCAAATCAAAATGTTTATGTGTATAGTTCAGAGTGCACTAAGAACTCAAACTTATAAAACAAAAAGAAAGAAAAAAGAAAATGCCTTTAATGAGAGTATATCTCACCTTCTTAATCACATTTACTCTATCAATAGTAAATTCAGAACAATTAGAGATAAAGCAATAACCAATCGGAGTATCCCTAAAGAACTTAAAGAATACATACTTTTTGGTGATGAATATCTTAGCTTGATTACCGAAAACACTATATACTCTCTTCTTAAACAAATAAAGAAAAAACCTTTCGATTGTTTCAAACACATTGATAATGTTAAAGACGACTTAATAGATTTACTTAACTACGAACAAGAAAATATAAAATCTATGGGCTATAGCGAGCCTATAGAAAAAGAAGATGAACACAACAGTTTAGAACTTATAAAGAGGAGTCTGCTATCGAAGTTCATTGAAAGTGATTTATATTTACAACGCATAAAAAAGCCCGATGGTGAGTTTGTAAGAGAGTTTTATTACAGTATTGCAGCAGGATTGGCTATGGTGTTTGCAACTATAGTATCTTTCGTTGCAACAAAAGAGTTTGGTAATTTTACAGTTTCACTGTTTCTTGCTTTAGTGGTAGGATATATGTTTAAAGATAAAATCAAATCAACTGCTCGCTACTACTTCTCATCTAAGTTAGACCAAAAGTATTTCGATTGGAAATACAACTTAAGTATAAGAAACCAAAAGATAGGTTGGATAAAAGAAGCTTTCGACTTTGTAAACGGAAACAAAGTACCTAAAGAAATCATCAATCTAAGAAACAAAACTCCTTTAGTAAAGGCCGAAAACAAAGTTTATGACGAGCAAGTTATTCTTTATCGTAAACGAGTAGGCATACTTAAAAGAGAATTAGAGAAATACAAAGAATATCGTTTGTCTGGTATAAACAACATAGTAAGACTAAATCTTATGTCGTTTATCAAAAAGATGGATAACCCTACCCTACCTATTAATATTCCTGATATTGAGAATGGCTACAAGGTAATTCAAGGAAACCGAGTTTATGCCTTATACATTATATTAGAATGTAGCTCCGACGAAGAAGCTTACTACAAAACATACCGTCTGTTGTTAAACAGAACAGGTATAGCTGATGTTGTTGAAGTAAACGAATAAGAGTTAGAATTACTGCATTATCCTTTTAATAGCTCCCGACTCAGGATAAAACAATATTTGCACTGGAGCTTTCTTATCTTCAAATACAGATGTTCCTAATATTTGAGTAGTTCCAAATTGAGTTAGATTTATTGTAGAGTCGAGTATTTTAGTTGTTCCATTAAAGATTTCTATTTTAGCTTTACCAGGAACATTATATACAATACTTTCAGACTCTTTAGACTTTCTCTTGGGGTCTTCTGCCTGTATCTCTACCGAATGAAGATTGATAATATTCATATACACCGGACTACCACTAAGATCGTCGGCACTTACTACTCCAAGATATTTAGAGAAACGAAACAACACCTCTTTGTTAACCTCTGTTGTTGGTTCTATTGTTATTTGTTTTGTTAGTTTGGTAGTCTTTGTTTTACCCAAAAACAATTCTGTCCACAGCTTTTCTTGAGCATCTAAATTACCAAGAATAATCTTCATAGCCTCACCATCTTTAGGAACATTGTCAGTTTCTCCTGTAATAATATCCTGACGGCTCTCTCTTATCTTATAAATATTCTTTGCTGCAACTTCAGCCATCTTACTTATCGAACCTGCTTGTAAATATTCTTCAGTATAAATAGATTGAGGATTAATCTTTAATGCTGTTGTTGTTGTCTTGTTATTATCTACAACTTTAACAGATTCTTTCTCTGGAGTATATTCGGCATTAATAGAACAGATAAGTCCGTCTTCTGTTAAGCAAACAAAAGGAGCAGTAGTTTTAGACTTAAACAATACTAAATATGTTTTGTCGGTATCAGGCACTCCCGATTCTTTAATTGAAACTTTATCTAAGCTATATACTGTTTGATTTTCTATTGCCACATCGTTGTCGTCAATTCCTAAATAACGAGAAGCATAACGAGCATAAGTTCCTGCTTCGTATTCAGTTTTTGTATATTCTACATTAAGAGTAAGAACAGATTTAGGCAGTGAATACTGTACGCCATAATCGTTAGTTTTTGTAGCATTTACCTTCAGAACCTTAGTTTGAGCAATACCACATTGAATAAAGACAATAGTAAATAATATAATTAAAATAGAAATACTTCTTTTCATTTGTGTTGATTTTATGATGGACTGCAAAAATACAGAAAATTATGGATTATCAATAATGAATGATTAATAATTGAAGGAGATGCCAAGTAACATCTTATTGCTATCTCAAATTAAAACATTAACTTTGTTGCTATATAAAAGAATTTATAGTTATCAATTACTCACTATTAATAATACACAACAACTACGGCACTTACTCTGGCGAAGAAGCTGTTGTAGATAAACAAATTTCTCTTTTCAGAGAGATAGGTTTTGATGTGTCGGAATATCGTAAAACCACAGAAGGGAGCAGAGGTACTCTTACCGGAAACATAAAAGGGTTGCTGCAAGGATTCTATTCTCCTTCGTCGGTTAAAGATATTAAAGAGATATTACGCAACAAGAAACCCGATGTGGTAGTCATTCATAATCTTTACCCATACATTTCGCCTGCTATTTTGAAACCTATCAAAGAGGCTGGTATACCTATAATTATGACTATTCATAATTACAGACTAATTTGTCCTACTGGGTTGTTTATGCGAGACTCTAAGCCTTGTGAACTCTGTTTAGAAAAGAAGAATGAGTTGAGTTGCATACAATATAATTGCGAACACTCTCTTATAAAAAGTATAGGCTATGCAGGTCGTAATTGGTTTGCTCGCATTACCAAAGCCTATAACAATGTTGATGTATATGCTTGCATTACCGAGTTTCAAGCTAAGAAACTTGTCAGCTATGGTTTCCCTAACAATAAGATGAGAGTAATTCCTAACTTTGTAGATAAGGTTGAACCGCTTTCTTCTACCAATCTTTATTCTAATGATTATGTAGCTATTTCGGGACGAATGAGTAAAGAGAAAGGTACAGATATGATATTAGATATAGCTCGAAAAACTCCTCACATAAAATATCTATTCGCTGGAGTTGTACGCGAAGACGATCAAGATATTATTAAAGATGCTCCAGATAATTGTATATTTGCAGGTTATTTATCAGACGATAAGTTAGTTGATTTCTACAATAACTCTCGCTTTATAGTTATAGGCAGTCGTTGTTACGAAGGATTCTCTATGTCGGTACTCGATGCATCTATGTATGGCAAAGCTACTATCGGACCTGCACACGGAGGTTTTATTGAAATAATAGACGATAAAGAGACCGGATTACTTTTCACTCCAAACAATTCTGAGAGTTTACAACAACAAATAGAATATCTTTGGAATAATACCGACGAAGCTATTAGTATGGGTGTTAATGCTTACAATAAATTAAAAAAGAATTACACCTCAGAAGCCGTTAAAGATAAATGGGAACGATGCATACTTGATTTGCTAAAATCCGCAAAGCAATAACACAACCTATTATAAAACAATCTTCGTAAAAAGAGGAAAGGAGGTTAGTAGAACTACCTTATCGTTGTTACTAAAGAAGCGAGTTGCTTCTTAGTAGATACCCCTTACCGTTCTTAGTAGATACCCCTTGCCGCTCTTAGTAGATACCCGACGTCGCTCTTAGTAGAACCTCCCCGCCTTAATACTTAAAGCACCCCGTCGTTCTTAGTAGAGACACCTCGCCTATCTACTAAGAGAGAGAAGGGGTCTCTTAGTAGAAAGACGACCCTAAGTGAAGCTTTGTGTTTCACAAGTTAAAAACTAAAAACTAAAAGATAAAAGTTAAGTTACCCAAAGGGTAAAAATTCCATAGCCGTACGGCGAGCGAAGCGTTGCCTACGGGGATAGAGTGAAGAACTAAGAACTGGCGCAAAGCGACAAGCGAGCAAACTCGCAGTTAAAAGCTAAAAACTAAAAGATAAAAGATAAAAGTTAGGGTTACCCAAAGGGTGAAAATTCCATAGCCGTACGGCGAGCGAAGCGTTGCCTACGGGGATAGAGTGAAGAATTAAGAGTTGGCGCGAAGCAACAAACTTCGGAATAAATATATTAAAACAAGAAAAAGACGGGATAATCTCACGTCTTTTTCTTGTTTTATAAACTATACAACTTTTTACTTTATAGTTGAAAATCTATATTGAGTTGTTGAGTTAAACTCTTCTCCCGGACGCAAAACTACACTCGGGAAGTTTGGCTGATTAATACTATCAGGATAATGCTGTGTTTCTAAACAAAAAGCACTACGCTTAGGATAAGTATTCCCGTTTTTACCTACAAAACTACCATCAAGATAATTAGCTGTATAAAGCTGAACACCAGGTTCTGTTGTGTATGTGTCCATAACAATACCAGTTTTAGGAGAGATAGCTTTAGCCGCAAATGCAAGTTCGCCCTCTACCTTATTTATTATAAAAGTATGGTCGTAACCATTTCCATATATAATTTGAGTATTGTCGTCATCTATACGCTCTCCCATTGTATGTAAAGTTTGGAAATCAAAAGGAGTTCCTTCTACACTTTCGGGTTTGCCTAACGGAATAGCCACATCGCTTGTAGGAAGATAAGTTGATGCATTTATTTGTAATTCTTGATCACCAACATAAGCATCTCCTTCTCCAGCAAGATTGAAGTATGAGTGATTAGTAAGATTAATTATCGTTGCTTTATCTGTTGTTGCTTTATAGTTTATATCTACAGAATTATCATCAGTTAATTTGTAAGTTACCGTAACACTAAGATTTCCGGGATAACCCTCTTCTCCATCTTTCGACAAATATTTAAGTTCTAAAGTTTGTGCATCTATTTGATTAGCGTCCCAAACAACAGAGTTGAAACCTTTAATACCTCCGTGAAGACTATTCGGACCATTGTTTACTGCTAAAGTATATTCTGTTCCGTCTAAAGTAAACTTACCATTAGCAACACGATTAGCTGTTCGTCCACAGATAGCACCGAAGTAAGGTTCTTGGTCGTTCATATAATCATTTATATTGCTTTTACCAAGCACTACGTCTACCATATTACCTTTGTTGTCAGGCACCATAACAGAAACTATTTTCCCTCCAAAGTTAATAACCGTAACTTCCGCTCCGCTTGCATTTGTAAGAACAAATAGTTTTACTTGTTTGCCATCAACAAGTTTCTCGAAATCTTGTTTGTTTAGTCCACTTAATGTTTTTGTATTTTCCATTTTGTTTATTAAGTTTTAAGAATGAATAAAAGACAAAGATAAAAAAGTTATTGGTAAATTTGCAACATAAAAGTAAACATTAATATTTATTCTAACGTTTTTAGGTAAGAATATGGATACAATAACTAATTCTCAGATATTATTTGCTTTCTTGCTTACCGCTATCGCAGGGTTATCTACAGGCATTGGAAGTCTTATTGCTCTTCTTAGCAAAAAGACGAATAAAAACTTTTTAAGCATCTCTTTAGGATTTTCGGCTGGGATAATGATATACGTTTCTTTTATGGAGATGATGCCGCAAGGATTAGAAGAGCTTTCGCTTGCTTTTGGCGAAAAGTTAGGCACCTTATACCTTATTATATCTTTCTTTACAGGAATGTTTTTAATCAGTTTGATAGACTTTCTTATTCCTGAGCAAATTAATCCACACGAAGCACACGGAGTTGAAGAGATGAACAAAGCTGTTCAGCTAAAAAGGACAGGGATAATGGTTGCCGTATCAATAGCTATACACAATTTTCCCGAAGGCATTGCAACTTTTACTTCGGCTCTATCGTCTTTAGATGTTGCGATACCTATCACTATAGCAATAGCAATACACAATATACCAGAAGGAATAGCAGTTGCTGTTCCTATCTACCACGCTACAGGAAGCCGAAAGAAGGCTTTTTGGTATTCTTTCTTATCAGGATTGGCAGAACCATTGGGGGCTTTATTAGCTTTTTTATTCTTAATGAAGTTTTGGACTCCCATTTTAAGCGGAATTACTCTTGCCGCTGTTGCAGGAATTATGGTATTTATCTCTTTAGACGAACTATTGCCAAGTGCCGAGAAGTACGGAAAGCATCATCTTTCTATAACTGGCGTTGTTGTTGGTATGTTAGTTATGGCTGTTAGCTTGTTTTTATTTGTATAAAAACAAGCAATCTTTTTTTTAACATAATCTTAACTTGAAAACATTTATTATTCTACATATTTTATGTACGTTTGTAGCGTGTTAAATTTTATTATTATTTTTAATTTATAAATGAAAAACAGATGAAAAGACTTTTCTTTTTTATGATTTCCTGTGCACTTATAGTATCAAGTGCAAGTGCTCAGTTGACAAGTTTACCATTCACAGTAAACGACAACAAGTTAGTTGGTCTTTGGGAGTTCAAAACTCAAGCAGATGCGTTTAAAGCAACTAAAGGAGAAGACCTAACCCCTACTTTAATTACTGCCGAAGACTGGGTAGAAGTTGATGGTATCCCTACTATCAGAATTAACAAACCGGAGTCAAACGCTGCTGCCGACCAAAGAGGCTTAGCTGTTGAACACGGAATTGCAGCCAATGGAGGTTCGGAAACTCACGTTAATAACTATTCTATAGTTTTCGACGTTAAGGTTGACGCAACATCTGGTGGCGGTCAAAATCTTATTTCTTTATTCCGTCCGGGTACTTCTGGCGACGGACGTGCTTTCTTAGGTTTTGATACTAAAAGAATGGGATTAACTTCTTACACTCCAAACGCTATTTTATTAGGCGAATGGAACCGTTTCATCTTAAACGTTAACATCGAAAAGAGCACTTACCATATGTATGCTATTCACCCCGATGGAACTATTACTAAAAATCTTAGTCTAAACAAAACTAACGTTCCTCTTACCGCAGATGGTATGATTGAGTTTTTTGGAGATGAAGACGGAGAAAACGGAAGATTAAACGTTGCTAAAATTGCTTTATTTAACGATTTTCTTAACGCTGAAGAGTTGGAAGGCTTAGGAGTTTCGGCATTTAAGGCAAGCCCCGAAAGTTTAAGCTTTGGGTTTACTCAAATAGAAACTGCAATGGGTAGAGCTATAGATGTAGTCTTTACTGATTTACCTGAAGGAACCAGTGATTTTGTTGAAATAACTATCCCTGATGAATACAAGGATGTATTGTTAGTGTCTGACGAAAAAGCAATGTTTTCTCTTGACGAAGACGGAGAAACAAGATCTGCTAAAACAACTTTCTTCTTCTACCCAACAGAAGTAGATAAACAATATAGTTTCTCGGTTACTGCTAAAAACGGAACCAAAGAAATAGTGTTTAAAGTAACTGGAACAGGGGCTGTTAATTTCATAGACATCGACACCAACGCTTGGTATCGTATACAGTTCGACCAAAGAACAGGACATTGTTTGACCGACAATGGTGCTGGTGAGATAATAACATCTACTACTCCAAACTTAGAAAACGAATCTCAGTTGTGGCAATTCCAATTCATTGAATTAGACGAAAACGAAGTAAAACAATATAAGATAGTAAGTAAAGCCGGAAATCATATTGATTACGATTACGAGTTAGATCGTTTCATTTCTACTACTTCTTCAAACAATACATTTACTTTCGATATGCGTAAGAACGACGCTGGTTGGCAAATCAAATGGAACGAGTATGAATACAAAACATCGAGCGGTAGCACTAATTATGGAGGATACATAAACAAAGTAAATGGAGACGACCAGTTTGTTGGTTATTATTATATTCCTGACGCTGGTAGCTCTATTGTTTTATACAAAGAAGATGAGGAAGTTGACTTAGGTTTACCTAAATTCAGCACCGAAACGGAAGAATATTGGTATCACATACAGTTTGTAAGACGTGCATCTACAAAAAAAATTGTAAAATCGACTGCTCTTCCTTACGATGGTATAGAAAACTTTGATTTCGTAACTCAAACACTCGACACAATACCAGAAGATACCGACCTATTCCTTTGGAAAATTGTAGGAGATACAACTGAGTGTACGATTGTTGATGTTAATGGTTTTGAGTGGAAACTTGTTGATGGCTTTATTGGTGCTGTAGAATCTGGAGAAGGCGATATTTTCAAATTCAAACAATACGGAGGAAAAACTTGGGCATTGTATGAAGAAATAAATTCGCAATACATCAACGATAACGCTGGAAGTAAGATAGGATTCTGGAGTCTTGATGCTGGTGGCGAAATAAACTTCATTCCTTATATACCTTCAAGCATAGATGCTCCATCTGTTACTACCGACAATGCCAACGACCCTGTGGTAAGCACTACTTACTACACTATCGATGGCGTGTTATTAGGAAATAAACCTAACAACGTGGGTATATATATAGAAAAGAATATCCGCAAATCGGGTAAAGCTTTTGCAGTGAAAGTATTCGTAACTAAATAAATGTTAACGAGCACTTGACAAACGCCTTTTTAGGTTGTATCTTTGCTTAAGCAAATAGTATAAACCCGCTGAGATATAGTTTCTCAGCGGGTTTTTTGTACTGTTTAATAAAGAAAAAACACCGAATTATATAAAAATCGTGGTGAGTTTAAAGGTAAAAGGCACTGTGGTTTTTTTACGACGCACTATGGTTTTGCAAAAACTCCTTACCTATTCAAAAATGCTTAGTTTGTTGTAGAAGACAGATAGTTAAAGTTTACAAAGTAGAGTTAAAGTTTAATCTGCCAGACTTACTTTGACAACTTTTCGGGAGGTAACTTAAAGTTAATAGGTAATGTACAATACGACTTAACCGGTTTACCCTCGTTCATTGCCGGAATAAAATTAGGAATAATGCTTACAAGACGTAACACTTCTGCATTAAACAGCGTGCTTACAGAGCGTAATATTTCGGGATTAGAAATCGTTCCATCTTCATTTACAACGAAACAAACAATCACCCTACCCTCTATTTTCTGACGAGCCGCATCGGTTGGATATTTTATATTCTCGAATATAAAATTAGCAAGAGCCTCATTTCCTCCCGGATATTGTGGAAAAACTTCGGGCTTATTTATTATTTTTTCTTCAACAACTTCAGGTGTAGCTACCTCTTTATGAGTTTTACAACCACTCACAAACAATATACAAACGCAGGTTACAGCAAAAATTATTCTTC
This sequence comes from Dysgonomonadaceae bacterium PH5-43, assembly GCA_029916745.1. NCBI lineage: Bacteria > Pseudomonadati > Bacteroidota > Bacteroidia > Bacteroidales > Dysgonomonadaceae > Dysgonomonadaceae bacterium PH5-43. Next base: position 82,517 of record JARXWK010000003.1, read on the forward strand.
TCATTTTATTCAATTTTATTATTTTAGGACAGCAAAAGTAATAATATTATTTATAAAAATTGTAAGTTTGTATTTATGAAAGAAATTAAAACAACTAAGGCTCATTTTGTAGAGTTTTTGAAACCTACACTAACCGTAAAAACTTTTAACAACGAAATTGTTACTATCACTTGCAATGAACAACAAATTGAAGAGTTAGATAGTCTATTTACTTTCTTAAACAATCATACAGTTCTTAATCTTCTGAACATATTAGAAACCGACAATGATAGATTTGTAGAATTTATAATATTAGAACCCGATTATCTTATCGACATTAGTGCTTTAGCCGAATGTTTTAAGCCTTATGGCAATCACCCACTGAATTATATTTCCTCTCGTTTAAGATGTAGAGAAATAACATCTCCTATTTTATTAGGAAATACAGCAAACTTCTTTGTAGACGAATTGATTTACGAAAAAGAATTAAAAGACGATTACATTAATCTATTAAAGAAACTTTTTAAGACTGCGGCATTCGAGTTTTCGGCTTGCGACGATCTAAAAGACGAGAAAAAAGAAAGAGATTTCTTTATTAATTGTCAGAAACAACACCGTAATATACTTACCATAGTAGAAAAGATTTTCCCTAAAGCAAGGATAGAAGAAAACAAAATAATACTCGAACCTTCGTTTATCTCTAATGCTTTAGGACTGCAAGGGCGTATGGATATTCTTATGTCGGATTACTCTTCTCTTATAGAACTTAAATCGGGCAAAGCGGTCGAAGATTTCAGAACGGGAGGAGAGTTTATGAATTCGGCACTAAATCATTATACTCAAATAATTCTTTACTTAGCCATTCTCGAATTTAATTTAGGTTTAGAACCCGAAAGCGTTTCACCTTACTTGTTGTACTCTAAATATCCTATACTGCACAAAGAAAACTATTACAGAACTCACCTACAGCAAGCTTTACAATTACGCAATAAGATTGTTGCTTACGAATATATTATACAGTCGGCAAATAACATCGATACCACAAAGGAAATTCTGGCAAGAATAAATTCTAAAAACTTAAACATAGCCAATCTTACGGGTAAGTTTTTCGATAACTATCTTGCCCCAAGCATTGATGAGTTTGCTAAAGGATATAATAAATTAAACGAATTAGAAAAAACTTACTTCTTACGTCTATTCACTTTTGTATCTAAAGAGCTATGGTTATCTAAGGCTGGAGAAAAAGAATACGAAGGCATAAAAAAAGCGTCTGTGTTGTGGAATGCTTCTTTTGAAGATAAACTTATTGCAGGCGAAATACTCTACAATTTATCTATTATAGATAATAAGTCGGCAAACGAAGAGCATTCGATTACACTTCAAATACCTGAGTATGAAAGTATGTATCTGCCAAACTTTAGGCAAGGCGATGCTATTGTGCTTTACGAGCGTAGAAAAGAAACCGACAATGTAAATAACCGACAAGTATTCAAAGGTTCGATAGAATATCTTGGCGATACCATTAAGATTAGGTTAAGATACAGACAAAAGAACTCTTCAGTTTGGCACCCTGAGTCTACTTACGCTATCGAACACGATTATATGGATTCGACTTACGTTGGTATGTATCGAGCTTTAACTAATTTCGTAAATGCCAACCAAGACAGAAAAGACTTATTGTTGTGCCAACGATTTCCTGCCGATGCTTCGGAGTGTTACCTACTGGTTGGTCCGCCGGGAACAGGAAAGACATCTATCTCTCTAAAGAATATGGTTGTTGATTGTTTGAGTTCTGAAAACAACAGTAATATCTTAATCCTATCTTACACAAACAGAGCTGTCGACGAAATATGTAAAACTTTAAACACGATAAGGGGTGTTGATTACATACGCATAGGAAGCGAACTTAATTGTTCGCCCGAATACAGAAACAACTTATTAGAAAAGAAATTAGATAATTGTTCTAATAGAAAAGAAGTTTATGATGTAATAAGCAACTGCAATATCTTTACGGGTACAGTAGCTTCTGTCTGGAACAAATCGGAACTGTTGCAACTAAAAAGCTTCAACCTTTGTATTATCGACGAAGCCACTCAACTATTAGAGCCTCATCTGCTCGGAATACTTTGTGCTAAAAACAAATCGGAAAACAATGCTATTAAACGCTTTATAATGATTGGCGACCATAAACAGTTGCCCGCCGTTGTTCTTCAAACTAAACAGGAAAGCTCGGTTTATGAAGAAAATCTTAACGAGATAGGACTTACCGACCTTAGTAATTCTTTGTTTGAACGACTACACAAAAAGTATTCGCAAGAGAAACAAAATCATCTTTTAGGATTCCTTAATCAACAAGGACGAATGCACCCCGATATATCTTTCTTCCCTTCTAAATATTTCTACGAAGGAAAGCTCGAATGTGTTGGGCTTCCTCATCAACAAGAGGTTTTAAGCAACAACAGAAAGAGATTGACCTTTTATGCTGTTGCTCCCTCTAAAGAAGAGCAAGCCTCAAAAACAAATATTAATGAAGCAAACGAAGTGGTTAATATCTGTCGTGAAATATACGAACAAGATAAAGAAAACTTCTCTCCCGAAAGTATAGGAATTATAACTCCTTTCAGAAACCAGATAGCTCTTATAAGGAAACAATTACAAGAAGATAATTACGAACTATTTTCTAACATAATAGTTGATACGGTAGAAAGATTTCAGGGTAGTCAGCGCGACACTATCATCTATTCTTTTTGCATTAAAAACAAAGCTCAACTCGAAGCTCTACCTAATGTAATGACCGATGAAGATATTGTTATCGACCGCAAACTAAATGTTGTATTAACTCGCGCAAGGAAATATCTTCACATAGTAGGAAACGAAGAATTGTTATCTAACAACGAACTATATCGAGAGCTTATTCTTCACATAAAAGACCAGAGTAACTACTCGATTACAAACAAATAAAACTGACTTAATTACTTTTTCCTTTGTTTTTTTGTATCTTTACACAATTATTCGTTCGTAAAAATGTAAAAGGAAGTATTTATGGAAAGATTAGCAATAAATTTTTTAAGAAACTGGAAGCTTAAAACTAATCGTAAACCCCTTATCGTAAAGGGTGCTCGACAAGTTGGAAAGACTTGGTTATTAAAAGAATTTGGAAAGCGTGAATATACTCAAACCGCTTATGTAAATTTTGAAACTTCTAAATTATTACAATCTATATTTATTGACGATTTTAATATTAATCGCATAATATCTGCTATACAGATAGAGACAGGAGTGCAAATAAATCCTGAGAACACCCTTATTATACTTGATGAAATACAAGAGGCTGAAGGTGCTTTAACCTCTTTGAAGTATTTTCAAGAAAATGCTCCCGAATATCACGTAGTTGCAGCAGGTTCTCTGCTTGGTGTTGCTCTGCATAGTACAAAGTCTTTCCCTGTAGGCAAAGTTGATTTCTTAAATCTTTACCCTTTAAGCTTTCCTGAATTTCTATTAGCATTGCAACAAAAGCCTCTATTCGACTTGCTTTACAGCCAAGATTGGAGTCTAATTAAAACATTCAAAGATAAATACATACAGTTACTCCGACAATATTATTACATAGGAGGTATGCCTGAAGCTGTATCTTCTTATATTATAAATAATGATTTTTCAGAAGTAAGATCTATTCAAAAAAACATCTTAGAGTCTTACGAGCAAGACTTCTCCAAACACGCTCCCGACGATATAGTTCCTCGCATACGTATGCTTTGGAATTCCATTCCTGCTCAGCTTGCAAAGGAAAATAAAAAGTTCATCTATGGTTTAATAAAGAGTGGTTCGCGTGCTAAAGAATACGAATTAGCTTTATCGTGGCTTATCGACAGCGGTTTAGTTCATCAGGTTAAACGTATTTCAAAGCCTGCAATACCATTAAAAGCTTACGCCGACAATTCTGCTTTCAAACTATATATTGTCGACTTAGGACTATTGGCGGCTATGGGAGATATTGATGTAAAAACTTTATTAGATGGCAATAATATATTTGAAGAGTTCAAAGGATCTTTAACCGAACAGTATGTGTTGCAACAAATAGTTACGAATCCTAATATACCTATTTACTATTGGTCGGCAGAACAAGCTTCGGCTGAAATAGACTTTGTTATTCAATACGATGGCAAAGTGGTTCCGATAGAAGTAAAAGCGGAAGAAAACTTAAAAGCAAAAAGCCTGAAATCATATTATAATAAATATAAACCAACATTAGCTGTTAGAACTTCAATGTCGGACTATCGTGAAGAAGATTGGCTCGTTAATATTCCTCTTTATTCTATAGGTTCAATGAATAAGTAAACCAGGGCAACTACTCGATTACAAACAGAAGCGACTCCCCTACTCTAATCCAGTTATAAAGAAACTCGGCGTGAGAAGTTGCGTTTCGCACACACATATGCGAACGAGGAGTTGTTCCCAATGTATTGCTCCACTCTATATCAGTGGTTCGTGGAAGATTAACAGGAACTCCGTGTATGTATCCACCGTTAGAAAAGCGACTTGCAAAGGGCGAATAACCGCCTATGTTGTTTGTTCCGTCTACCAAATAAAACATTTTGGGCTTCTTTTCTTGAAAAACAAACAACCCAACTGGCGTTTCGTGCTGATACGGCGGACGACGCAAGCCCGTTGTTGCCGGATTCTTACTTCTTACCAACCAATCGACACCGCTTTTCTCCAAAGTTGTAATGTTCTGATTAACAACATCAACGAACGCAACTTTATCAAACACAGCAGAATCAACTAAATGCTTGACATACTTTTTAGGGATATACCATTCGCCGCCAAACCAGACGTGCTCGGCCTTTATAAACGAACCATAATCTCCGATATATTTCACCAGCGAACCATCATTGCTATATCGCTCAGGTTTAATTGTATCGTTCAGACTGTAAAGCGGAACCGACTGGCGACGCTGAACCCCATACTTATCAGAAATATTTCCATAAGCATTTCGTTCATACTCCTTAATTAAAGGAGCCTCACCATTCCTGTTTTTATAATTTTGCAACGTAGCCCAAAGAGCAGGCTCTTGCTGAATAGAATCTACAAAAAACAAAAGATTACGTATCTTGTTCCACTGAAAACGCCGAGTAGTATCTTTATAAGGATAGATATCGTCGAGAGTATATTTATCGTAAAGCAAACCCAACTCAATATTAATGTCTGATAATGTTAGCTTAGGCTCTGGATTTACCGCTACAGTATCTATGTTAATTTTCAGCTTCTCACGCTCAACAATATTATTGTCCACCTCGCCACAAGAAGAGAAAACGAAAATCGACATACCAACCAACAACGAGCTTAACTTATACATAATATTTGCTATTAAAGATAGTTTATATTTTAACAAACGAATAGATACAAAGTTTTATTCTACAAAACATTCAAAATAAAAAGCATAAGATAATTTTATACTTTATTCATTATTTAACACTATCTTTGCAGCCTAAATTTTAATCATAAAGAAATGAAAGCTTACGTATTTCCCGGACAGGGAGCACAGTTTGTAGGTATGGGCTTAGACTTATACAACGAATCGCCCATAGCCAAAGATTTGTTTGAGAAAGCAAACGAAATACTTGGATTCAGAATAACAGATTTAATGTTTAACGGAACAGACGAAGACCTTCGTCAGACCAAAGTTACACAGCCAGCAATATTCCTACATTCGGTTATATTAGCAAAAACAATGGGAGACAGCTTCAAGCCAGATATGGTAGCGGGGCACTCTCTGGGTGAGTTCTCGGCATTAGTTGCCGCCAACGCATTGTCGTTCGAAGACGGACTGAAGTTAGTTTACAAAAGAGCCTTAGCAATGCAAAAAGCTTGCGAACAAAACCCAAGCACAATGGCAGCAGTTTTAGGTTTAGCCGACGAAGTAGTAGAAAAGATATGCGCAGAAATAGACGAAGTAGTTGTGCCAGCAAATTATAACTGCCCCGGACAAATAGTTATCTCGGGAAGCATAGCAGGAGTAGATAAAGCCTGCGAAAAACTAAAGGAAGCCGGAGCAAAAAGAGCACTAAAACTAAACGTAGGCGGAGCATTTCACTCTCCACTAATGCAGCCAGCACAAAACGAATTAGCAGAAGCAATTAACTCAACAGAGATACAAACTCCGATATGCCCGATATATCAAAACGTGAGCACAAAAGGAGAAACCGACCCAAAGGTGATAAAAGAAAATCTGATAAGCCAACTTACAGCTCCAGTTAAATGGACGCAATCGGTGAAGAATATGATTGCAGATGGATGCACCGACTTTACAGAACTCGGACCCGGAAACGTGCTTCAAGGGCTTATAAAGAAAATTAACGTATAACCCGAGTCGCAAAAAAACAAACACATAGGAGGTAGCAAAAAACTATCTCCTATTTTTCTTTACCCTTCTTCTTCGCATCAATATAAAAGCCAACACCTATAAACGCAGCCGAACAAACGGCATAAAAAACATTCTGAAACAAAGTATTCTCATTAGGAACCGAAAACAACATAAAGCACAAAACCAACCAAAGCACAACAATACACACCTTTTGCGATTGAGACAAACCCTTTCTCTTCTTCATAAAAAAATAATTATTACCGCTATTTATAACGCGAGCAAATATAAACATTTATTGCAAACAAAGCAAAGGCCGAACCTCAAACTTGAGATTCAGCCCCGCCTCAATTAGTAGAAATATTTTCATACGGACGAAAATTTATTTTCATGCGGACGTAAATTTATTTTCGTACGTGCGAAAATTTATTTTCAGACGTGCGGAAATTTATTTCCAGACGTGCGAAAATTTATTTCCAGACGTGCGGAAATTTAAGTCCCCAATTACTGCAATAAAACCTTCCTCGCCGCAGTTCCATTTTCGGCTTTCACCTTCACAATTACCACCCCATTGCCGTAAGGAACGTCGAAGCTAAGTAAGGTTTTGTCGCGTCCCGAAACACTCTTCACAACCCTACCCTGAATATCTATTACCGACACCTCCTTTATCTTGTTATTGCCTGAAGATGAAACAGATACAGTGTTGCGATGAGCAGAAACAGTTAAGAAAGATTCTTCCACATTGCGAATCCCAACCTCCGACCGGTAGGCGTATCGTATCTCGAAGCGATCGTTTACCGTCGGAACGTTTTCGAACGTATAACTGTCGGTTTCCATCAAATTAATCTCCTCGTTTAAATACTTATCCAGCAGCACCAGCGTGTCGGTTTGCAGCCCCTCAACATTGCTAAAGGCGAGAGTAACCGTTTCCGCAGCGTCGCTTTTTATACCTACGGGAATGGCGCGACCCAAGTAATAACCTTCGAACTGAATTGTGTTGCGGTTGTAATCTCCGTCAACAGCGTACACAATGGGCGTTGCGGAGTCTTCCATCGTAAGCAGCGACGAGTTTTTGGCGTCTACGTTTTGGAAAGAAAGCGTTAGATGCGACGAACCGTTATCGTTGCTCGACGAAATGTATAACACATCGTCGACAAAATTGCTAACCGACCCTCTAAGTTGATGTTTGTTAAGCGTTTTCGAACACCGAGTGGTCGATTGTGTATAGTTGAACTCGATGTTTACCGTTTCGCCCAGATTGCCGTTCGTGTGGATATGGAATGCCTGAAGCGGGGCTATTAACTCGGTAATATGCTGACTACCAGCCTCTCGACTGTACGACAGGAAGTCGTCGTTTACGGCAATACGGTAAGCATCGTCCATCAAAACATCTTTATTATCTTCGTAGAATGTGTGAAAATCGAGGCTCGACAGAAATGGATTTCCCACCATAGTATACTGTCCAGCAGGCACGGCGATTGTATACTTTTCGACTGGGGTGGCGTTATTGTCTTCGAATATAAATCGGTATGCCTCGTATCCGCGAGTTACGGTTATATGTTTGTTTTCGTTTTTAGGCAAGCCCGCCCTATCGGAATGGAAGTAGTGAATTGTATTTGCCTTTGTGTTTGAGTTCCAAGCAGATAGTCGGTGTCGGTGCGTATTATCGTCGTCCATAAAATACGGCATATACAGAATTCCATTTACGGCATCTAAATCCGATTGGTCTTCGAAGCCTAAATATTCGGCATAATGTCCGGCAGCATAAACGGCTATTGCGTTTTGCATATCGGCAATAAAGGTTTCAACTTCTGAGGTTGTATGCTCTGCCCAACTGCCTATATGCGAATTTCCTTCGGTCTGCACCGCTTCGAACTTACGTTGCCAGAAGAAAGGTTTCCCTGCAATAGCAAAGTCGCCCGAGAGCATACTCTTAAGTGGAGCAGCGAGGGCATACCAACGTTCACGAAGCATTGGGTCGGCGGCGTAAGCATCGGCATTAATCGGTTCGGGAGCCGATTCGCCATCTACCCAAGTGGCTGGGTTTCCGTTTGTTGTTCCGAAATTGTAATGTACGAATGCTCGTTCGTAAGTAAGTAGGTCGGAGCGACCAACTTCGGCTCCGAAATGGAAATATATGTCTTTGCAGACTGCGTTTCCTACGGTGTAAGGAGATTCTAATCGTGGGTATTTCGATACGTTACCGGGTATATGTACTACTGCGCAAATACCGGGTACAGCGTCGTTTGGTGTTACACCTTCTTGATACCAGTTGGCAGGATTGTTCCAGTTGTTGTTGGCACTACCAGTCCAATGAAACACAGGATTTCCACGGGTGATGCTACAACGTATGGCGTCTGATTTTACTAAGCACTTATTTCGGAAGTCAAAGTTTGGTGTAGTGCTTACCACTAATCTATAGTATCCGTCGGTCGGTGGAGTTATTGACATATCGGAAGTCCAACTACCCGAGCTCTGAGTTAAGGCTGTGCTTTGTTCGCTACCTACTACGCTCCAAGTTGTTAGGTTATCGTCGATGAAACCATTCTGACTGTGTATCCATTTGTAATAAACCGTTCCGCTTGCATTTGTTGTATATCGAGCTTTAATGTCGGTGTCGTGGCAAAGTATTGCTCCCGGATTTAGTATATTAACTGTTGCTTGATTGCTTGATTCGCAATAACGGATTTCTATGTCGTCTAATGCGAAGTCGTTTCCGTTGCTTCCTGTGCGGTTGTTTCTTATAATCAATCGAGCTTTTGCTCTTCCGAGTAATGAAAACTCAAAGCCGTATTGCCTCCAGTTATTGTTGTCTCGGGCTCCGTTTATTTCATCGTTGGAATAATCTCCATTGGTATGGTTTAATATGTTTCCGGTTTCATAAACTTTGTATACTTCGTTCTCGTTGTCGGGATTACAGAGTACGAATCTAAAGTTTACGGGGTCTTGCTGGCTATTTCCGGGCGATAAAACGTTAGCTATCCAAGCCGAAAAGAAATATGTAGCCGAACTGCCATCGCAGAGGTTCGATATATCGGTTGTGTATAAAATGTCGGTTCCTGTAGATGCGTTGGCAAGCAAGAAGTATCCCCTACCTGGGTCGGTTCGGTCTTCTATTTGCGCCCAGCCGTTTGTATCGCCGTCTCTATATTGTCCCGACTTTCGTCTGTGCGGCTCTCCTTTTTTTGTTATTATATATCTTTTCTCGTCGAGATAAGGCATTCCTAAGTTAGCGGCCGAGGGATTACCATTATAATAGGTGTATGCACAGGCGGCTATACCCGAAGGTTTCCAAATTGTGTTGGTATCGTCGGCTCCAAAATCTTCGAGATACAACACCGAGCCTGTTGTTGCACAACCAGCCAGTTTCTTGTTAATCATTACCGGAAACTTAATGCTGTGATGAGTTGCTGTTCCTTGCTTCAATACTGCTTCTACCACTACGTATTCGGGTGTGATTTCGTTGCTTAATGTATAAGATGTTGATATTGGTGTTGTTTGGTCTATCTTATACCAGTTGTAAGTAACGGTATACTCTGATGGTAAGCCTGTTACGTTTTGCATTTTCAGGGTAATAGTGCTACCGGGTTCTGCAATCTCTATATCGGGGTTTACCACTACAGCGTGTGCTCTGTGAGACCACGAAAGCCACAAGAAAGTTACAAGTCCATCTTGATAATCATAACCAGCTCCACCGTTAAGTTTGGGTGTATAATGCAAATTATTGTTTATGTTTTGCCAGCTTCCATAGGTTTTAGTTCCGGGCTGACCCGATATGGCAAGGTCTGCGACACGTCCGGTTACAGATATTTCTTCTCCTAAGTTTGCAGGCACTATTTTGTAGTGATCGTTATCTACAGCAAAACTGTTCATTGTTATTCCTAGAATAAACAATAAACTATAAAGTATTTTCTTTTTCATCTTAAGTGCTTTCTTTATTGTTGTGGTTTACACTGATATGCTGAACGTATGAACATACACAAAGCATAAGTTAGCACTAATACGAATAGAATACCTATTCCTGATGCGATAGGAGTTCCGCCTGTTGGATCTCCGCCAGGACCCGGACCATACGTAATTAACTCATTATTTGCATAGTCGTTGTTAGTTTCGCTTGCAAATGGGGTTAATGAACTTTGCGATGAATTAACCTGCACTGTCAGTTGATTAATATCTCCTGAATAATTTCCGTAGGCAATAGGTGTCATTATGACACAAAAGCATAGTAAGATTTGTTTTTTCAAGTAAGATAAATTCGTAATCATAGTAAATAAATATTAAAAATTAGTATATTATTATATAAACTGGTTATTGTTTATTTCTTATTCAAATACTTAAGGTTGGTTAACGTCTAATAACGAGAGCGCAAAGGTAGAGATTATTTTTAAAAAAGCAAGGGATTGCTAAGTTTCTAACTATTTTTACAATGTACTTAGTTTGTTTCAAAGTATAAAACTATCCGTTTCAAACTTTGACATAATCCATTTCTCGGTTTGAAACTATTTGTTTCAATTAGATGAAACAACCTGTTTCATTAAGGTGAAACAACTTGTTTCATACTGGTGAAACTACTCGTTTCGCCTAACTGAAACGAATTATCTCAAAATAAGACTATTTTTTTCTTCCATTTTAAGAGTGTACAGATAACTCTGGTAACTACTGAAACCTGCCTGCAAAATGAATTCCATAATCCTATCGTCCGAATAGCGAGGATCTACCCGGTAGCTTCTTACTTCTTTAAGACGGAGTTGGTTTATATATCGATTGAAATTCATACCGTACTCCTTATTAATAAAAGACGACAAATAACTGCGGTTAGTTGCCAAGTCGGCGCACAAATCGGTTATCTTTAATTCGGGATTGAGGTAAGGCTTCTTTTGGATTATATACTTTTCAAAGTCCTTTTTATTTATTTGCCGTTTGGTTCTTTTATTTGATTTGCTCCAATTCTTTGCCTCAACATCATCATCTTCGTAATCTTCTTCTTTAGGAGTATTTTCGATAATCACATAGTAATTTGTAATGGTGAAGTAGCACAATAAAGTCATCTGTAAAGCAATCAATAGAGATGGAAGTGCCCAAAATATAGAACTCAAAATAAATCTCGGATTGATAAATGATACAGAAATAGGTATAAGTAACATCGGGATTGTTAACAAAACAACAAGCATAAGCCAGTTGTAGGAATTAGTATCTGTATTTGCCGAATAACTTACAATCTCACGGCGGTATCGTATAATGCGCCATACCGACAAGGCGGCATACCCTCCGCTAAGTATAAAACGAAGTATATACCGTGTATTTATCCAAATATGATAGGCGGGATAACGCGAATTATTTTCCTCGATATATAAGCCCGCAAATAAGCGTTCGTTCTCTGGTATGAAAAACGACCACACAGTCGTTATCAATAAAACCGCAATCGGAATAATATAATGCACCCATGAAAAATTCTTGTCGTTTGAAAGTCGTGTTATTATATAAGTAAATCTATAGAGAGCGACTTGCACAGCCAAGTATGTGAAGTATATCAGTGAATTGAGATTAGTTAATATATCAGCTTTGTAAATATATAGTAGTCCGTACGTCCAATTAAATATAATAAATATATAAAACAACAATAGCGAAAAGTGTAGGTCTTTACTGTGTTTGTCTTTTCCCTTTTTGTTGAACAACAATAACATTGCGATACATGTAAATGCAGTTATAATGGGGAGCGACATCGTAAATTGGGGGAAGATGCCTGGATTAACTATATGTATCATTTGATTAGAAAATATATGCATTGTGTTTATTGTTTTGTTTTTGCTCTCAAATAACTATGGTAACTTCCAAACCCTGCCCTATATGCTATCTCTGTCTGAGATATATTATGCGAACGTAACTTCCTATTTAGGATTTCCATTTCTTTAAGTCGCCAGTTGTTGATGTAAGCGTTATAATTCATCTGGAATGTTAAGTTGATTAATGCCGAAAGCCTATTACGGCTATAACCCAAAGCTTTAGCAAGCTCTTCCAATTTCAACGAGGGATTTAAGTATGGTTTCTCTTTGCGAAAATATTGTTCTATTTTTTGTTTAAAATCAGACTGCTCGTCTTTATTCGCTTTTACCGCTTGTTCTGGCTTGGGCTTGGACGGTAAAATTTGGGTAGTAATGGGAGATTTCGGCTCTTCTTTTTCTTTCGGCACAACAATGCGATTTAGCGTATGTCGAGGATAATTGCCTTTCAGCACATTCTCAATCATAATAATGCAGAATACACTTACCGATATTGCCGAAAGGTTGAGTATAGGAATCCCTCCTTCTTTTCTACCGAATAATAACATAACGATAGGAATGATTATCGTACTTCCGACAAGTATAAGTACTATTCTCAGCCATCGCAGCATATAGGGAGCGGCTAATACCTCTTCGTTTTTGCGATATAAATAGTAATTTTTGATGCACAAAGGAGCGTATATAAGACTAAATACCAACATTGTGGCAAGAATAGAGGTAAAGAAGCGCGAAAATATAGGATAGTCGGAATCTGGTTTTGCATAGCCTTCTATAATTTCTACTTTCACCTCAAATGGAACGAGTGAAGACCATACCAGCATAAATAACGACAGCAATATAGGAGTTAGGTAATGAATGGGCGAAAAGCGAGTACCAGAGATAACGCAAGTTAATCGATAAAAAGCGACTGCCATAAACGCCATGCAAAAATAACAGAGAGGATAAGCTGCCACAAATGCTACTGGATACCAACGGTAGCATATCCAGGCTAAAAACACTCCCGCCACTATTACGTAAAACCACATAGCCGAAGACATTGTTTTTCGCGTGTATTCGGATGTAGTATTGTGCCAACCCATAAGTGTAAATATTGCACAGATGAAAGCAACCACTACGGGAATCCAGATAATAAGAGCTGGAGATATCATGTTTTTATATACTTGAATGCAAAGGTAAAAAAAATCTTATAAATCACTGCAAATCAACAAAGAAAGATAAAAAAAGCTTGCAAATCATACTTGAGGATTTCACAAAAATGTATTTTTTATGATTTGCTATTGTATTTTTTACGATTTATTGCTTTTAATTCATTTTTCAGAGATAGCTTTGTAAGACTTTTAGAAATGTTCAAAATTACACAATATAATGAAGAGACAATTACACATCGTTTACGCGCGACTGGCTATGTTAGCAATATCATTGTTTGTTGCCGCCAACATCTCAGCTCAAACAACAATCACTCCCAACAATGGAATAGTTTATGTAAAACCATCTGGAACAGGCAACGGTTCGTCATGGGCTAATGCGGCAAATTTAGTAGACGCTCTTAAGGAAGCTGAAATCGCCTCCCAAATACAAGAAATTCGTGTAGCAGCTGGTACTTACTATGCGGGAGCCGGAGGTTCTAACGGCTGGAATACTTTTTATATACCGCCAGGCATAACTATTGCCGGTGGCTACCCTGGTGCTGATGAGAATGAAACTCCGGATCCGGTAACCAATAAAACTATTTTGTCGGGAAAAGATAAAGACGGGGGTAAGTCAAAGGCTCAACACGTGTTGACTGTTATCAACACAATAGAAGGCTCAACTACCACCATCAAAGGTTTTCATATTCAAGATGGTCTGGCAAGCGGAGGAACGAGCACTATCACTGTTGAAAAACACATATTAAATAATAATCTGGGTGCGGGAGTATATGCCTACACAGAAGGGGCTGCCCATATCGTATTTGAAGATAATACCATTAAAGATAATTTGATCAACATAACAGAAAAATATGATAAACCAATAGAAGAACTTAATCACGAAACCTTGTACGGAGAAGAAGTATATGAACAGATGCTTATAAAAGGTATAACCAAAGTATCTATAATGGCTCTTGAAGCTGCGTTGGGTACCATTGGTTGTGCAGGACCTTGTGCTACAGTTGTTACATTCATTCCGGAAAAACTAATAGAGAACGGTTTGGGGATGCTCTTCTCTGTAGATGCCGTACATGCTTTCCTTGAAGATGTTTATGATTCAAAATTAGAAATATATACACTCGCTCCTTCTATTTTAGTCTCCGGAGCCGGAATATATGCCAATGGTAATATTATATTGAAAAATAATAACATTACGAATAATAAAATCAATGCACAAGTTCATACTAAGTTAAAAAACGACAAGTCCAATTTAGTGCGTGGTGCTTATGCATTTATGACCTCTCCGATTGTTTATGGAGCCGGAGCCGGAATATACGCGACAGGAGATATTACTTTAGAAGGAAACACTATAACTGGGAACTATCTTAAGGCTGATTCTAAAGCCGAAATAGATCCCTCTTTTAAGTTTGAGGGTGTACTCGAAAAGACGATGTTTATATCCAATCCTATGGCGATAACTTATGGAGGGGGAGTCTATGCCTCGGGAACGGTTAGGGCTTACAATAATGAAATCAACAAGAATCGTATCGATGGTCGTATTGAGAATCACAGGAATCTCTCTCTTCAAGGAGCAAAATTGCGGACTTCGTTCAACTTAGGAGGACAAGCAATGAGCTTTGGTGGTGGTGCCTATTTTTCGGGAGATGTGGCTCTCAACAAAAATAATTTTAACGAAAATACTATTAACCCCACTTCAAATGATGAAACAGGCGATTTGTCTTTTGTCTATATGAGTGCAACCTCTATGGCTTACGGTGCCGGAGCCATGGTCGAAGTTAACGGAGAACGTCCACCTATAATTATTGAGAACAACAATTTTAATGATAACGCATTCTCTAAATTCAAATGGAACTCTTCTTCATCTGAGAAAGAAATTGGCATTGACGGGAATGGTTTGAAAGATGTAGATGGATTCCTCTATGCCGTTAATAGCGGGACAGGGCTTGCTATTGAAAATTTATACGATCTTAACAAGGAAAACGAAACCTTAGACTTAGCTTCGGCGAATGCCCAAATTAGCGGCAACACCTTCAACGGGAATAATAGTAAAAACACGACCGACCTGAAAGGAGGAGCGATTTACTTGAATAATATAAACGCAAACTTGACTAAAAATACAATCTCGGACAATAAGGTTTCGGTTTACAACCGTGTTGAATACAATACTGGAGGTATATTAGGTTCTGTTGACTTGGTTAAGAATATGATTATTGATATTGTACCCAGTTACTTCCGAAACAAGAAAGCAAAAGAGTTTATAGGGGCTAATGCCGAAATAAAGGGAGGGGTTATTTACAACTCTAATTCTTTGCCGAATGGAACCTTTACTATGAATAATTGTACTATTAGTAAGAATAACTTTTCAAACAAGACTCAATCCCAACTTTGGGAAGCTACGGCTCGCCTACAAGTCGATTTGTATTCCTCTATCTATGGAGGGGTATATATTAAGGCTCCCCATGTAGATGTAAGCAACAGTAGATTTACTGATAATGCCTTAACCCTGAATTCTGCTATCGACCAAAGGGGACACAATTTCTCTTACAGCAAGGCAATGGGAGCCGGAATTTATATCGACCATTTAGATGCCGAGAAGGCGGAACATGATGCTCACTATCTGTCAACAAACACATCTTCGGTCACAGGGAATCGTTTTGAAAACAACACGATTGATGCCGACGTTCACATAGCAGGTGAAGGTTTGGTGTTTAATCCTTCTGACGACTCCAATCTTGAAGTTGATGTATATGGAGCTGGTCTCTATCAAGTGCAAGGTGGAATTACACTGGATAGGAATCAATTCTCGAACAATCAGCTTAAACTCAAAGCTTCGGCAAGCGGAGCTACTCACGATGGGGACAACGATGTAATAACAAAAGTTTATGGAGCTGGTGCTTATTTAATGAATATATCCGGAACTAATAAAATAATTCAACACAACATCTTCAATGGAAATAACATTGATGCCGAAGGCAATGGAGACGACTGGGGAACAAATAGCTCCGATGTAGTTGTACAGGCCAGAGGAGGTGGATTAAATATCGATGTTGTAAGAGGAAAGGCTCAGTTTACTGGGAATAATTACTCCTTAAACAAAATTAAAGTCATAACCATGGACGACGACACCTCTAAAGATACCGATGCCAACGCTTTTGGTGGCGGACTATATCTTTTCACAGCCAAAGGCATTCAGGTAGAAATGGATAACGACGTATTCTCCGGGAATGAATTGTATACCGAAACTTACGATGATGACGCCAAAGCCTACGCCCGTTCTTATGGCGGTGGATTTTACGGTCGATTGGGTGGTAGTGTTGTTGCTAATCGCATGGAGGTTAGAGGCAATTATATTAAAGCCAACAGCAATGAAAGCACTAATGATAACGAAGCCAATGCCAATGCCTTTGGAGCCGGGATATTCGTATCCAGACCCGACGGAGGAAATGGTTCGTTTAAGCTGTATAATTCACTGATTGCACAAAACGAAGCGGTAGCTCGTGTGCAGAGTTCATCGGGAACAAGCGGTGGAACCCATTATACCAGAGCCAACGGAGGTGCTATTTATTTTGACGATGTAAAGGCTGAATTAATTAACCTAACTATAGCGGATAACCTATTAAAAACCTCACCAGCGAAAGAAGAAGTTCCTGTTTTTGGAAAAGACGTCAGAGTTTATAAAGACGGTGCTGGATTTTATATAGAAAAGAGTACGGTAAAGACTTACAATACGATCTTCTACAAGAACAAACGAGAGAAGGAGAAGCCGGAAGATGGATACGAGCGGGTAACTATCGCAGACGACAATGCGAAAACGATCTCCATAGTCAATTGTTTGTATGATGAAGAGAAAATGAAGAAACAAGCCAAATCGTCTATTTATGGAATGGCTGAATTTGCAGGAGCTGATAATTACCGACAAAAGTTAAGCTCTTTGGGAGTAGACAAAGGGGAAGACTTGCTGCCGAAGCAATACAGCGAATTCGACTTAGATGGAAAAGCGCGTGTGTTAGGTACAATTGATATAGGAGCTTACGAAATATCAACTATGCCCGACAAATACGGCATTGTATATGTTAAGAAAGGAGGAACAGGCGACCGCTCAGGACGTAATTGGGAAAATGCTTGCCCCGAAGTGGCTATAGCATTAGACGAAGCTCGGTTGTTTGGAAATTCAGTGATAAAAGGAATTTGGGTAGCTGAAGGAACTTATATGCCGATGTTCAAAGCGGCAGAGACTCGTTTCGATGAAAAAGATAATACATATACTGCTTCAACTACCGAACATCATAAATCGCTTGTACTTGCCGACAATGTGGAAGTGTACGGAGGATTTCCTGAAAATGCGAACAGTACAATACATGCACCTCAAGACTCTTCAGAGGGTGAGAAAATAAGAGCGTTGGATACAAGAGATATTCCCAAATACGAAACCATATTAAGTGGTAAACTGGAAAATGGAACGGCTGTTTACCACGTAATGATTGCTCCGGGAACAACAGGTGCTATCTTAGATGGATTTACCATTAGTGGCGGAGAAGCTACTGCAAGTAGCAGCCTGCAAATAAATGTATTCAATGGATCGACCCAATATAATATTCCCGACGATTCGGGTGCGGGTATTTATAGCCATTCAGCAGACTACGTATTCCGAAATCTTACGATAAAAAACAATGCTGCTCATAGGGGTTCTGGCATTTATGACTATACTACAACGGGAACGGCAACACGCATAGAAAACTGTAGTTTCTTGGATAACGAAACAACAGACAGTGGTGCACTTGATCACAATACAGGAACGTTGACTGTTTTAAATTGTGAGTTCAAAGGAAACAAAACAAATCAATACGGAAGTGCTATTTATAATAGAGGAACATCTACACTCAATGTTGTTAATACATTAGTAGCCGACAATGGAAGACTGAGTACGTCAACCGTGGACTGCTCTGCTGTTCATAATTTTGTGACTGCATCTACGCTTAACATAATCAATTCTACTATTGCAAATAATGAAGGATATGGAATTTATCGAAGAGAATCAGGAACCATTAATGTATCCAATTCTATTGTTTGGAATAACACAAAAGGAAGTTATTCTGGTACAATCAATACAAACTACTCCTTACTTGAAGGTGGCAACACTGATAATAATTGCCTAAACACAGACCCTCGTTTCGTAGATACTGCCGAAGGCGACTATTCTTTACGCACCATCAGTCCCGCCTGTGATGCAGGGAGTGATAATCGTTATAACACTACAAGCTATGGAAGTTTAGATATTATCGGCAACACCCGCTTCAACGGGACAATCGATATGGGAGCTTACGAGTTTACCGGCATTCAACCAGATGTCAACGGAGTGCTTTATATAAAGAAAGGCGGTAGCGGAAACCGCACTGGAAACAGTTGGGCGAATGCCTACCCGTTTTTGGCTCAGGCGATGTATAAAGCAAAAGTAGATCCTTATGCAACGGGTATAAAAGAGATCTGGGTAGCTGAAGGTATCTACCAACCTCTTATTGATGTTATAGATCCAGAGAACTATTCCGCGCAAGACTATACATTCTATCTATCTCCTGAATTAGAAGTCTATGGTGGATTCTCCAAAGACGCAAACGATAGAGATAATGCTCCCAATAAATACCTAACCAGAGAACAGGCTCTCTCTACTCGCGATTGGAGTAATTACGAAACCATTATGTCGGGCGAATATACACCGCTAAAAGGAGATGGAAGTAAGGTAAATGTTTACCACGTAGTAACAGGGGTAGATATTGAAATAGAAAACGAAGAAAACAGAAATCCTACACTCGATGGGTTTATCATTTTAGGAGGGATAGCTAATGGTCCTCAAAGCAACGAATACGACCGTGGTGCTGGTGTTTATCTGAAAAATTCATCGATAGAACTAAAAAACTTAGTGATTAGAGGAAACAAGTCAACGGGACGTGGAGCGGGTATATACTACTCTCCCGAATTATCATCAGATAACAAAGATAAAATTGGAATACTTATATTAAATAATGTACTTGTTGAGAATAATGTAACGGAAGACTCTTATCCTGGTGTTTATAGCGAAGGAGGATTCTTGAGAATTATTTATTCTAAGTTTATAAACAACACCACAATAATAGAGAACCCTGTTGTAACTGGAGGAGAAGGAATATTTTATTCAGTTGGGACATACAATAATAAACCCCTATATTATTATGCTTCTAAATATCCAAAAAATGCTTGGTTTACTACCCGACAATCATCTTATCCTCTAGATATAATCAACACATTGGTAGCAAAGAATACTCGTGGTATTTATGCCGATATGGGAAATGGGTACGATGTTTCTATTGCTTATATATTGAATACAACAATAGCAGATAATGAGAGATCCAGTATCAATGTATCTCCTGATACGGGAAATAAAATAAACGTAGTCAACTGTATTGTTCGAGATGGTAGCTCATCTGAAATCGACAATCTTTTTGCTAACCCAATCTTAACGACAATCACTTACAATATCCTTCCGGATTATATAACCGAACTTTCAGGAGAAGGAAACACCCAGGAAGATCCGATATTTGTTGATGCGGCTCAAGGCGATTACTCTTTAGCTAAAAATAGTCCGGCTATAAATACAGGGAGTAGCGATAAATACAATACTGCGGGTTCCTCTGTGGATAAAGACTGGGATTTATCAGGTAACGATCGCTTTTTCGGAGAAAGTATCGATAAGGGAGCTTACGAGTTTCAAGATCAGATTGCTCCCGATGATTTGGGCATTGTTTATGTTTGGGAAGGAAAAACAGGAAAAGGAACCAGTTGGGACGATGCTTACCCCAATCTATATACTCCTATTAAAAGAGCTCAGAATGATAAGCGTATAAAAGAAATTTGGGTAGCGTACGGAAATTACACAACTTCCGACATCAACTCTCCAATGAAGTTGGTGCAAGGAGTGAAAGTATATGGTGGATTCAAAGGAGTAGAAAGTAGTATCGATGAGCGTGTGTTTCCGATATCTGGAGAAGACATTAATAATCCAGTTTCGTACACAGCGGAAAATAGTTCAATGATTATTAGTGATACATCCAATGGAAATACCTATGTGATTGAAGCGGACGATATTTATTGTAACCCATTGAATGAGGTGGCGAATGTTGTCTTAGACGGCTTCGCATTTAAAGCAGAAAGAAGATTAATTAGCAATACAAATGCCGATTATACAATTCGTAACGCTTATTTTGTGGAGAATGACACCCATCATCTAATCTCTAATACTGAAGGTTCTGATTTTGTAATGGAAAATGTTTTGTTCAAGGGAAACAAAATCACAGATCCCTTAATAAAGAATGAAAAATCTACTTTAAGTATTAGCCAATCGCTGATTAGAACAACTGAAAGCAACGTGGGTGCAGGATTCGGTCCTATTATCATCGTCAAAAATACAGGAACAGCTACAGAGCCAGCTTCGTTGTTTATGCAAAATTCGCTCATAGTAAAGAATGACAATGTTTTTGCTGCTGAAAATACGGCTTTGATTTGGAACAATGAGTATGTGGACTTTACCTTGATAAACACCACAATAGCTAATACTCATAAAGATTATCCTCCGATAAAAGGCGGTAATAACGGAAAAATTTATAACTCCATTATTGTTGATTATGGCGGAGATGCTTCTTGGGTTCAGGCTTGGGATATTCAATACAGCCATATAGATAAATTAGATTTATCCGGAAACCATAAAAATAAAGGAAATAGCAATGCTAATCCGATGCTCAATGCCGATTACTCATTAAACAGGCTGAGTTATTTAATCAATACAGGGAAGAACGATTTATACAAAGGCGATTTAATTTCGGCAATAGATGTTGTAGGTAATTCCCGATTGATAGATAAAACGATTGACATAGGTGCATTAGAAAACACAATGGAATTTGAGCCAACTCCAGATGGAATTGTTTATGTATGGGAAGGAAAAACAGGTAAAGGTACCAGTTGGGAGGATGCTTATCCTAATTTGGCGGATGCTTTGCACAAAGCAAGAACCGATTCTCGTATCAAACAAATTTGGGTAGCTACGGGAACTTACAGACCTGAATACCAAGCCTACGACTCGTATAATGAAGACCATAGTGACCGGGACGTTTCTTTTGTTATCCCGAATGGACTAAAACTTTACGGAGGTTTTGTCGGAATAGAGAGCGATATTGACCAGCGGTTTTTCTATGAAGCAAGTAAAACAGTGCTGAATGGAACTTTATCTGCCAACAAACAGGCTCATCATGTATTGATAGCTGCCGGACTGGATAACGTAACGATAGATGGATTCACAGTTACAGGGGGACTTGCCAATGGAACAACTAATTATGAAACAAACAAAACTTCCGTTCCCAGCGAAAGTGGGGCAGGTATCTTTATAAAGGACGTAAGAGAAGTTTCCTTGAAAAATATGAATTTCTATGCCAATGAAAGTTCAACAAGCGGCGGAGCCAATATTTACGTAGAGAATAGCTCTTTATTCAAGCTATACAACTCTCGGGTGCACGATTCCGAATCGATTGTTAAAGGTGCTGGTTTGTATGCCAAAGAATCGAATGTGGATATAGTGAACAGTCTTTTCTACAAGTTTTCTATGGATGCTGGCATACGTATTGCGAAGGGTGCTGCGATTAATTTTGAGGCAAGCAACAATAATAGTTGCAATCTAAATATAATTAATTCAACGATTACTGATTGTAAACCTGCACAAACGGGTTATGATAAGCTTTACCCAGTCTTGTTTATAAATGCAAATTCAAACAGCAAAGTAAATATACACAACAGTATAATAGATGCTTACATAGGAGGACCACGCGAAGTAGCAAGTAATAGTAATGCTAGTTTGAGCTTAAAAAACACAGCGTTTAAAGAAATCACCACTACTGAAACACAAGTTCCTACTCTAAGCGCTGAGATTGATAATTCGTATCAAAATGGTTTTGGCACTCTAAAAGAAGATTATCATTACCCAGACCTTAAAAACAAAGGAAATAATGACTTGTACTCCACGTCGTTCGGTTCGCTGACCGAAGATTTAGGCTTGGACTATTACCCTCGTTGGGATGACAAAACCATCGACTTAGGTCCTTTCGAAGAGCAAAATCAAATCAGACCCGATGACGATGGTATTATATATGTTTGGGAAGGCAAAACAGGAAAAGGTACCAGTTGGGAAGATGCTTATCCTAACTTAGCCGATCCTTTATTGAAGGCGAAAACGAATAAGCGGATCAAACAAATTTGGGTAGCTGAGGGAACTTACCATCCAATGCATAATCCAGGGGTTTCCTCCGGAAACTCATATAAATCTTTTGTCATGGTAGAAGGCGTAGATGTGTATGGTGGATTTGCAGGAACGGAAACCAGCATAGACGAGCGTGTATTAGGCGAATACGAATCTGTATTAAGTGGTTTGGACGAAAACAAAACAGAGGTACATCATATAATGATTGCACCTAATATACCTGACGAGGCGAAGGTTGTATTGGATGGATTTACCTTTGCAGGAGGCAAAAACACAGCAAGCTCTGGAGGGTATAGTTTAGACGGAGTAATGATTTACAACCATAAAGGTGTCGCTATCTACAATGAAAATGCAACGCTCGAAATCAAGAATATTACGATCAAGAATAATTCAGCTGGGGGAAGTCTTATCTATAGCAAAGACTCAGATATGCTTTTAAGCAACTCGATTATAACAAACAATACGAATTCGGATAAAGGGATTATTGATTTGAACGGAGGTAGTTTAAAGGCAGCGAATGTATTGATTGCCGATAATGAAGCTGCTTTGATTGCTTATGTTGAGGCTAATTCTGTTGCTTATCTTACCAATTTCACAATTGCGAATAATACTATAAGTAATGATAAGACCGTAATAATTAAACTTCTTCCCGATATTACTTCTTGCGAAATCTATAATTCCATAGTTTATGGTAACACAATAGATTTATTGAAAGATGATATTGTTTCTGGGAACTGCTTAATCGGAGTAAATCCTGTATTTGCAGCAGGCACTTATATACCGGGACGAACCAGCCCAGCTATAGATATGGGTAATGACTCCTATTACGATGATGATATTTATGGAATGCTTGATCTTGCAGGAAAAGAACGTTTCCAATCTGCTAAAATAGATATGGGAGCTTACGAATCGATATACACTCCAGTGCTTGTGTGGAACGGATCGGCAGCAGACAATGACTGGAACAATGAGAAGAACTGGACTCCCAATGCGATACCTATGGAGTATACGGTCGTATATATTCCGGGAAATGTGACGCATTATCCAATTCTTAAAGAAGACGTATTGAATGTTTGCTACAATATTTACTTTTTGTTTGGTTCGGAAGTAAGACGCCCCGACTTGTTGTTGTACAAAAATGCGTACGTGCAGTTGAATATGGGTTTGGGAGATCCAAGCTCTCCACAAACAACCAGCGATGATTATAACGAACATTTAGCATTTTCAGCCAAAAATTCGGCAGAACCTTTAGACCGCCAACGTTGGTATATGCTTTCCATGCCGATAGAAGGTGTAGTAACAGGAGACTTGATTTTTGGAGGTCACCCCAATGTATTCTTCCGTAAGTTCAGCACTGCCGAAGATGCCGATGCTGGATTTATGAGAGGAAGCTGGACCAACTATTTCAAAACCAACGCCGAGCCTTTAGCTCCAGGCGAGGGATTTGTATATTGGATGAATGGATATAAAGGTACTCCTTATTATAAAGAGTCGGATAGTCATAGTTCTATGCACTATGGGGTTCATAAAGAAAGCGACCCTAACTACGGACTGAAAGAGGTGAATGGAATTATTGAGTTACCGTTTGTGGAAAACGAAGCAACAAGCCATGCTCATCGTTTGCATAAGTACGACAAAGAAACATACACCAGTACTTTTTCTCGTTTTTATACAGACGGAGACAACTTAGCTATGGCATTTACTCAGCAAGATGTAGTGGTACGTTCACCTAAAGTGAACCGAATTATTACAACTTCTGCTGTAACTTCAGCTGTAAGCTTCGCTGAAAAAGATCCTATTGCTTTGGTCGGAAATCCTTATATGTCGACTATTGATTTTACGGCTTTAGCGAATGCTAATGCTTACAAAATAAAGGGTGCTTACCATATATGGACAGGAAAAGGCTTCACAACCTATACCAAAGAGGGTGTTTCGGGTGCTATCGAAGAAACAACAAAAACTACAGATCAATACATTGCTCCTATGCAATCGTTTCTTGTAGAACGAGCCGAAGAGAATATCACGACTGCCGACATCACCTTTACGATTGCCGATATTACTCCTAATGATGGTAATAGCACAACATTACGATCAGCAAATCAGGCTAAAAACAAGATAGAACTGATAGCTCGCAACCAATATGGAGCAGTTCAAACTTACATTGCACTGAGAGAAGACGGTTCGGAACAATTCGGTCGACTCGACTCACGTAAAATCCTTATGGGTATCGGGTCTATGCCTGAAGTTTATTCCTTAAAAGAATCCATATTAGGTGAACGCGTAGCTATCGGAGGAAATCATATAAATTCCAATCAGGCGTTGGTGCCTTTAGGTTTGGCAACTTCAACGGCTGGAGAAATGAGTTTCACGCTGAAAGGAATGAATGCGTGCAACGCTAAAGTGATGCTTTTCGACACAGAAACGAACACCGAAATAGATATTACTGGAATGGAAAGCTTTGAATACAACTTCAATTACACGCCACCTATTCAAAATGATGTAGTCGGAGCAAACAACAGCCGATTCTACCTGAATATCAGCAAACCAAATGGAGATGTAAATATAGACGATGTATCCGAATCGAATGTTTATGTCTATAGCGAGAAAGGAAACCTTTATGTGGTATCATCGCCCAGTAATCCTATCCACGAATGCTCTGTTTATGATGTACGGGGAAGCATACTATATATCGAAAAAAATATTGATTCGGCACATTACCAAACACAACTGCACTTTCAGGACGAAGTGGTAATTGTTCGAGTTGTTACTCAAAAAGGAGTAAAGAATACTAAACTTTTAATACAATAACGAGATTACAAAAAAGGTATGGGTTGATAACTTAGCCCAAAGCAATGTTGACACCCATACCAATTACACTCTGACATTAATCACAAATAACGACATAACAATGAAGCTATTATTCTTTTTAATAATTATATCTGCAAATATCTTTTCTACAAAAGCTTTTACTCCTGGTATGCAATACGGCGAATATTCTACCGACCATAATAAAAGTAAAGCTATGAATAGCAACTCCTCTTTTTCCATAATGGAGAACTACAATTTTTCTTCATCAGAACCAAGTAATACATTCTCTTTAGCAGAACAATCTTTAGACTATAGCTTTCACGGAATATATAGCACAAGCGACGACCCTAATAATACGGAGAGTGGCGGATCAGCAGATCCTGTCCCCATTGACGATGCTATACTTTTTATGATCTTATTGGCAACTTCTTATTCTTTAGTTCTCCGACACAAGTTGAAATTAAATAAGCAATAGCTGAAGAAGTCTCGGTTTGCATATTGCATTTTTATTGCAAACAATAAAAAAAGGACTTACAACTTCTTGTAAATCCTTGATACTCAGTGTCGGGATGACAGGATTTGAACCTGCGACCACACGCCCCCCAGACGCGTACTCTACCGGGCTGAGCTACATCCCGTAATATTTTCGGGTGCAAAGGTAAAACTTCTTTTCTTAATATGCAAGAGATAAATATTGTTAGAAACTATTCAGACATTCGATTAATTTATTGAATTATTGAAACTATCCCCGTAGGCAACGCTTCGCTCGCCGTACGGCTATGGGAGTTCTACTTAGGTAGCCCTAACTTTTATCTTTTAGTTTTTAACTACGAGTTTGCTCGTTTGTCGCTTCGCGCCAGTTCTTAGTTCTTCACTCTTAGTTCTTAGTTCTAAAAACACAAAGCTTCACTTAGGGTCGTCTCTCTTAGTAGAGACCCCTTCCCTCTCTTAGTAGATAGGCGAGGTCTCTCTACTAAGAACGATGGGGTGGTTCTACTAAGAGAGATTAGACCGTTATACTAAGAGCGACATCGGGTCTCTACTAAGAAGCACCTCGCCTATCTACTAAGAGACACGAGGGGTATCTAGTAAGAACCTGCTCGCCCATCTACTAAGAAAGGAGAGGTATCTCTACTGAGAGCGATCAAGGGGTTCTCTTAAGAGCATCGGAGTGCTTCGAGAGAGAGATAGAGCCGTCCATTTGTCCAGTCGCTAAGTTTTACGCTCTTCTCCGAGAGTTAAGAGATTGCAGATAGTTGCATATTTGGGGCGTTTACTTACTCTCTTGCCCACTCTCTTAAATGACGCAAAGGGTCTATAATGTCAAAATAATAGAGAAAAGAGAAGTCTTGTAAAAATAAGTAAGTAGAGAAAATGTCGAAAATTTGAGTGAAATAGAAAAAAGACAAAGATAAAACTTGTGCTGAACAGTTACTATTGTCAGTTGATTTGTTAATTTGAATTAAGGGCATATTATTACGGTTAAATAAACTAAAGCAGTTAAATCAAAATCGCAAACTTGCACGTTATTTGTATATGTACATTACAAATGACATAAATAAATCATTATTAATAACTAATTAAAAAAAAGACAATATGACGTTTAATTGGAAAAATTTAATGGGCTTTCTTTTGGTAAGCGTATTTAGTGCGGCTATTGCCGTAGGTACTTATTCTTATTTAGATGCAAACAAACAGGCATCTAATGATACAGAAGTTAAGCAAACAGGGTTTCAAACGGTGGGTTATAATATCATTCCTGCCGAAAACACCGACTTTACTCTTGCTGCCGAAAACAGTGTGAATGCTGTTGTACACATCAAATCTATTATTAAAGCAAAAACAATAGATAGAGGTCAACAAAGATATTTCGATCCGTTTGAGTTCTTCTTTGGTCAAACACCACAGTATCAAAGTCAGCCTCGTGAAGGCTATGGCTCTGGTGTAATAATTTCAACCGATGGCTACATCGTTACCAACAATCACGTAATTGAAGGCGCAGACGAAATTGAAGTTACCACTAACGATAATCAGCAATATACAGCTAAGCTTATCGGAACTGATGCATCTTCCGACATTGCACTGTTGAAGATAGACGGAAACAACTTCCCTATTATTCCTTTTGGCGATTCAGACGCTCTAAGAATTGGCGAATGGGTGCTTGCCGTTGGTAACCCTTTCAATCTAACCTCTACCGTTACCGCTGGTATTGTGAGCGCAAAGGGCAGAGGCAGCATTCTTTCTGATTCCAGAACAACTCAAGATAAAATCGAATCGTTTATACAAACCGATGCAGCCGTTAACCCCGGCAATAGCGGAGGAGCCTTAGTAAATACAAAAGGTGAATTAGTAGGAATAAACACTGCAATATATTCACAAACAGGAAGTTTTGTAGGATATTCATTTGCCGTACCCATCAGTTTAGTCAGAAAAGTGGTTGGAGACATTCAACAATACGGAATGGTACAGAGAGCAATGCTTGGCGTTACAGTTATGGAATTACCCGTTTTGAAAGAAATGGAACCTGACACATACAAGAAATTAAAAGTTAAAGAAGGTGTTTATGTTAATGGATTTGCCAACAATAGCTCTGCAGAAAAAGCAGGTATTAAAGAAGGCGACGTTATTACAGCTATTAATAATACCAAGATTAAAAACTTTACAGAACTAAGAGCTCAGATAAGCAGATACAGTCCGGGCAACTCTATAGACGTACAGGTAGACAGAGAAGGAAATACAAAAACCTTTGCGGTAGAACTTAAAAACGATCAGGGTACTACCGAAATAGTTAAGCATAAAAGTGCCGACGAACTATTAGGCGCAACCTTCTCGGCTCTTACCACCGACGAGATGAAAAAAGCAGGAGTATCTTACGGAGTAAAAGTTACTAATGTTAGTAATGGTAAATTAAAAAGCGTAGGTATTAAAGATGGATTTATTATCCTTACTGTTAACGACAACCGAATAACATCGCCCGAATCTCTAATTAATTTAGTTGAAAACACTATGAAACGAGATCCCGACGAAAGAGTTCTATTTATCAAAGGATTATACCCTAACGATAGAGTAAGATTCTACGCTATCGACATCAACGATTAACAAATTACAAACTATTGACTGCAAAAGTAATTACTTTAATTATGATTAATAAAAATAAATAATTACCTTTGCAGTCAATTTTCCCAGAATATTTTTGAATGAGACAGTTAAAAATTACCAAGTCAATCACTAATCGTGAAAGTGCTTCATTAGACAAGTATCTTCAGGAAATAGGTCGTGAAGACCTTATCACTGTGGAAGAAGAGGTTGAATTAGCTCAAGCTATCAGACGCGGCGACCGTGCTGCATTAGAAAAACTCACACGTGCTAATCTTCGTTTCGTTGTTTCTGTTGCAAAACAGTATCAAAATCAAGGCTTAAGCCTGCCCGACTTAATTAACGAAGGTAACTTAGGATTGATTAAAGCAGCTGAAAAGTTTGATGAAACTCGTGGATTTAAGTTTATCTCTTATGCTGTGTGGTGGATTAGACAATCTATTTTACAGGCATTGGCAGAACAGTCGAGAATAGTTCGCCTACCTTTAAATCAGGTTGGATCGTTAAACAAAATCACTAAAGCGTTTTCTAAGTTTGAACAAGAGCACGAGCGCAAACCCTCTCCTGAAGAATTAGCTAACGAGCTTGACATTCCTGTAGAAAAGATTTCAGACACATTAAAAGTTTCGGGTCGACACATATCTGTTGATGCTCCCTTTGTTGAAGGCGAAGACAACAGTTTGCTTGACGTTCTTGTAAACGAAGACGCTCCTGTAGCCGACAGAACTTTAATAAACGAATCTTTAGCCAAGGAAATAGCCCGAGCATTATCTACTCTTAGCGAAAGAGAAAGAGACATTATTAAAATGTTTTTTGGAATAGCTCGTCAAGAAATGACTCTCGAAGAAATTGGAGATGAGTTTGGCTTAACTCGCGAACGTGTGCGACAAATCAAAGAGAAAGCAATCAGAAAATTGAAACAAAGCAACAAAAATGATTTGTTAAAGAGTTATTTAGGTTAATAAATAACCCAAAGAAAGAAATTCCCCTAATGAATGAAACAAATAATGGGGAGAGCTCCTGAGATAATTCTCCGGAGCTTTTTTATTTGTAATTATACACTATACTTAATCTTTCAAACAACCCAAAGGAATAACCTTTACACCGTCTTCTCTCGTATAAGCCATCTCTCCACCTGTAAGAACAATAAGAAGATCGGGGAGTCTTAATTGTATTTGTTTTTCTGCTTTATTTTTTTCCTCAATAAGATTTTTAAGCTCAAGTAAATGTTTTGCACCAGCCTCTACATCTCTACTCCCAAGCTTACATTCAATAAGAGCATATCTACCATCTGACAAATGAAGTACAGCATCTGCTTCTAATCCATATCTATCGTGATAGTAAGACAATACACCTCCTAAAGATTGAGAATAAATTTTAAGATCACGAATACACATACATTCATAAATAAAACCGAATGTTTTCAAATCAAGTTCTAAACTTTGTGGCGACGCTCCTAAAGCTGCTACGGCTATCGAAGGATCTACAAAACAACGTTTTTTACCAGTCCGAATAACTGTTGCAGATCTTATTGCAGGACTCCAAGCTTCCACATCTTCAATAACAAAAAGTTTTTCCAAAGCCTCAACGTATTGATTAAATGTCAATATCGAAGTTCCTTCCATCTCAACAGACACATCTGCCAACATACTGGTTTTCTTCGCCAAAGTACATAAATTTCTTGCATAAGAGCGCATAATAAGCCTTGCCAAAGAGGGATTACGCTGTACTTTATCAATCTTGGAAATATCTTCACTACAAATAATATCTACGTAATCTTTAGCTATTAACAACTTAGCTGCATCACTCATATTATCCAAAGAAGCAGGCCAACCACCTCTACATGCAGCAAAAATAAGTTGCTCCACAGATAAGTTAGACATCACTCCATCTATATCTAAACTTTTATTATCAAATAGTTCTTTAATGGAAATAGAGCCATTAGATTCTTGAGATTCATAAAGACTCATAGGATACATTGAGATTTTTGAAATTCTACCTGTACCTGTATGCATTATATCATCATCATCAATTACCGTAGAACCAGTTAATATAAATTGTCCTTTTAATTGTCTTTCATCTACAGCATGACGAACCGCATCCCACAACACAGGAGCCACCTGCCACTCATCAATCAATCTTGGTGTTTTTCCTTTTAAGAGCAGCGAAGGTTTAGTTTGCACTGTTGCCAAATAACTCTCTCGAGTATCTGGGTCTTGTAATTTAACAATACTGTTTGCTTGCTTTTCTGCCGTTGTTGTTTTGCCACACCATTTTGGGCCTTTTATTTGAACAGCCCCAAACGCTTCAAGACGTAATTTTAGCTGGTCGTCTACTATTCTTTTCAAATATTTCATAAACAATTATATTGTAGTTTACGAAACAAAGATAGTATAAATATTTACACCAACAAATCCACTATATGTTTTTGAGGCAAATCACTATATGTTTTTGAGGTGATTTGATATATGTTTTTGAGGTAAATCACTATATGTTTTTGAGGTTGCTTGTTCTTTCTGCAACCTCTTCGACCGAAACGTTATAAACTTCGGCAAGTTTTTCCACTATATATATAAGGTATGATGGTTCGTTGCGTTTCCCTCTGTAAGGAACTGGGGTAAGATAGGGCGCATCTGTTTCCAACACTATTCTATCCAAAGGAGCCAAAGGCAAGTAATTTCTAAAAGCAGCATTCTTGTAAGTTACCACTCCATTTATGCCCAACTTGAAGTTTTTGTATTTCAGAGCTTTCTTAAGTTCTTCTTCACTGCCTGTAAAACTATGGAAAATACCTCGCAGTTTATCTGCCCCTACCCTGTTTAAGCTCTCAAAAACTTCTGGAAAAGCTTCACGAGTATGGATAGACACTGGCAAGTTAAGCTCTATACTCCAATTAAGTTGTTCTTCAAAGGCTTCTATCTGTTGCTTCAAGTAAGTTTTATCCCAATACAAATCAATACCTATCTCTCCTACTGCTATATAATTACCAGTAAAAAGCTCGTTCTTTATAATTTGTAAATCATTAAGATAATTATCTTTAATGCTCGTAGGGTGCAAACCCATCATAGGAAAACAACAATCGGGATATTTATTGCAAAGAGACTTCAAACGATTGATAGACTCAACATCAACATTGGGTATAAGAAATTTCTCTACTCCATTATGTTTAGCTCTTTTGATTACCGCATCAATATCAGCATCATACTCTTCAGTAAAAATATGCGTATGCGTATCAACCAAATACATTAAGCTGGTCTCCTTCTACATATTCGTAAAACTTAATTCCGTAGTCTCTAAACTTTCTATTTCTTTGTTCGGGAGCTAATCCCCAATACTTAAATTCAAGCTTAGTCCACGTATCCCAAATAATTCTATCAATCTTATCTCTCACTTCTGTAAGATTTTCTTGGTTACGAATAGTGTTTTGTCGATATATTTTAAGACTATGAAGTAAATCTCTAAACAAGTCGTAATGAACTTTCACCTTAGATATTGCAGGATTGTATATAGGAACACCACCTCTTGATGTTCGTTCGTTTTCGCCTTTAATTAATCTTTCACCCCATTCAAGCACAGCATCTTCCGAAGATAGGTCGGGTAGCGAAAATTCGTTACTATCTTCCAATCCGTAGCAAGCAAGAGTTTCCACTTTTATTTCATTACGAATAATAGCCATATTCAAAACCTGAATAAAGTGAGATATATAAAGTTGAGCTGTCTTAAACAGCTCTACATAATTTTTATCAGCTTTTGTTTCGTTATCCAATGCTTGCTTAAAACAAAAACAAGTACCTTCGAACGAAAGAAGTAAATTTCTATAATCATGCAATTCTGCCATAGATAAGATAGCATTCTCTTCCCCAATCAGTTCATCTTGGTCTATAATTGTTTGTAGTGCTTTTATTCTATCTTCATCTATATCGGGTAATTTCTTAGCCGGCATATAATTCTATGTTTATGATTTTCTATTCATTAATTCTTCTGCCAATGTTTTAATAACGTCTTTTCGGTCGTCATCTACATTAACTTTATTTAGTTCCCAAATAGATTTAGCATAAAACTCTTCCATTTTACTACGAGCGATATCTATCACGTTTAGTTTATCATAGATTGAAGTTACTGCTTTAATCTTTTCTTTTGGATTATCATTTATTTCGAGCCATTGAAGCAATTCCTTTTTCAATGCCTTATTATTGGTATTAAGAGCCGACACAAGCAGATAAGTTTTTTTATTACAGAGAATATCTCCGCCTATATTCTTACCAAAAACAGCTTGGTCGCCGTAAGTATCTAATATATCGTCTTGAATTTGGAATGCCAGTCCGAGATTAATACCGAACTCATAAAGAGAGTTCTGATCTTCTTCCGAAGCATTAGCTATAATTGCTCCAGTTTTAAGACAAGAAGCTATCATAACTGCTGTTTTTAGTCGTATCATCTTAATATATTCATCTTCAACAACATCTAACCTGTCTTCGAATTGCATATCGTATTCTTGTCCTTCAAATATTTCTTGAGTAGTTTTATTAAACAAGTCTAACAACTCAGGCAACACATCTCCTCTATATTTAGATATAAACTTAAACGCAAGAAGAAACATTGCATCGCCCGAAAGAATAGCTGTATTATCATTCCATTTCTTGTGCACCGAAGGTTCTCCTCTACGAACATCTGCATTATCCATCAAATCGTCGTGCATAAGAGTAAAGTTGTGATAAATTTCCCAAGCCAAGGCAGCATCAAGAGATTCGTCAATATCTTCTTTATACAAGTTGTAAGCCAATAGAGTTAGTGCCGGGCGTATTTTCTTCCCTTTTTGGGCAAGTAAATAAGCTATAGGATTATATAGTCGAGATGGTTGTTCGGGATAGTTTATATCCTGAATACCTTTATTAATCTTTGCGATTGCGTCTTCAAGAGTTATCATAATTTTCTTTTTGAGAATCAAAAATACTGCTTTTTATATTGATACACAAAATTAATATAGCATTTCTTTATTTTACTACAATTTAAAGTAAACAGGAATGTAGACTTTCACCCTTACTGGCTCTCCATTTTTAGTACCCGGTATCCACTTAGGCATAAGCTCTAACACTCTAATAGTTTCTTGGTCTAAAGAGATATAAATACCTTTTTCTATTTTGTAATTTGAAGTAGAACCATCTTTGTTTACAATAAACGAACACCAAACCCTACCCTGTTTATGTTGTGTTTGAGCCGATGCTGGATATTTCAGATTCTTAAACAAAAATCTACTAAGAGCATTATTGCCTCCCGGAAACTTTGGCATAACATCGGGGGTAGTTATCGTTTGCTCTTCTTGTTCGTCTGTAGTTTCTTGATATTGCACAGTCTCCTTTTCTTTTGTTTCTTCTTGATAATTAAAAGTTTCGGGGAGCTCCTCTTCCATCTCTTCTACTGCTTCGTCAACAACATTAAAGTCTTCGTAAAGTATTTCTGATTTAGTTTCTTGTAATGGTTTTTCTTCTTCAACAGTTGGTATAGTTATCTCACTTAAATATTCTTCTTCTATAAATATCTGAGGTAATCCCTCCCATTCGGGCATATCAGGCTCTACGGTTCTCCATTCTATAAGAACAAAGAATGAGGCAAGAGCAACTACAAGTCCCATAAGGAAATACGTTGTTGTTTCTCGTTCTAAATCAACGTTATTATTTTTTTTACTCTGCATTAGTATGCAAAAATACAATTCTTTTGAGTTTTCTTCGTTATATTTGTGTTCTCAATTCAAAAAATATGAACAGATTCTTTATTTTTTGCTTACTATTAATTATTCCGTTAAATATATTCGGACAGGCTGGTAAATCAACATTCGATTACCTACTGCTTCCACAATCAGCTCGAACATCTGCTTTAGGAGGTAACAATGTATCTCTTATCGAAACTGATGTATCTCTTATATACGACAATCCTGCCGCTCTGGGAATAGAGATGGATATGGTATTAAACGCAAGTTATATGTCGTATATCTCGGATATAAACATCGGGAACGTTGCTTTTGCCAAGCGAATAGGTGAAAGTAGTGCTCTTGGCATTGGTGCTATGTTTAGCAATTATGGTAATATGCAAGAAACCATAGACGGAAACGTTGTTGGCGATCTTAATGCCAGCGACATTTGCGGAAATGTGTTTTTTGCTCACGACCTTACAAGTAAGTTAAGAGGTGGTATTGCTGCTAAATTCTTTTACTCTAACTATCATCACAATACAGCCATAGGATTAGGTGTTGATTTAGGTCTTAGTTATTACGACGAAGAGCGTAAATTTTCTTTCGGTTTAGTGGGTAAAAACATAGGACGACAAATTAAATCGTACGACGAAGAACTATATAGCTTACCTTGGGATATTCAATTAGGATTTTCTAAAAGGCTACCACACGCTCCTATCCGTTTATCACTAACAGCTCTTCATCTTAAACAATGGGAGTTCGACAATTACAACGGCAAAAAAGACTCGTTCTTCAAAACCCTAACCAAACACTTCATTATAGGAGTAGACATTATACCAAGCGACAACTTTTGGATTGGCGTAGGTTATAACGTTAAAAGAGGAGCCGATATGAAGATAGAAAATGGAAACAAGTTTGGAGGATTTTCGGCTGGTGCCGGATTAAAAGTTAAAGCATTCAACTTTGCCGTAAGTATGGGTAAATATAATATCTCGGCAACTTCGCTTATGTTTAGCGTATCAACATCGTTTGCAGAAATGAATTTATAAATATATGAATAAGATTATAATAGCAATAGACGGACACTCTTCGTGCGGAAAGAGTACAATGGCTAAAGACTTAGCAAAAACTATCGGATACAGATACATAGATAGCGGTGCTATGTACAGAGCTGTTACTTTGTTTGCTATCGAACACAATATGTTTGATGGTGATGAATTAAACCTTGAAACTCTTCGTAAAGAAATTAAGAACTTAAAAATCTCTTTTGAAGTAAACAATACGGGGCGTTCAGAAACTTATCTTAATGGTGTAAATGTAGAGAAAGAAATTAGAGCTATGGCAATAGCCGAAAAGGTAAGCATTGTTGCTGCTGTAAGCTTTGTAAGAGAAGAGATGGTAAAACAACAACAAGCTATGGGACTTACCAAAGGCATTATTATGGACGGTAGAGATGTTGGCACTGTTGTTTTTCCTAATGCCGAATTGAAAATATTCGTTACTGCATCGCCACAAATAAGAGCTCAACGCCGATTAGACGAACACAAAGCTAAGGGCGATAATATGACCTTCGACGAAGTGCTTAACAACCTTGCCAAACGCGACCATATAGACTCTACTCGCAAAGATGGTCCGCTTAAACAAGCCGACGATGCTGTAGTTATCGACAATTCTAACCTTACAATAGAAGAGCAAAACGCAAAACTTATTGCTCTTGTAAACGATAAATTATAGAAGTTTTTCTTAGTTGTAAAAATCGTACTGCGCCATAAAAAAAACTCACTGAGTTTTACCTCGCAACACACTGAGATTAGATACAAAACTCACCGAGTTATTTTAAAAACTCAGTGAGTTTTTTTTGTGACGTATTAGTTCCTCTTACTATAACTAATCACTGCCCAAACATTCGATACTATTGCAAAAATCATTAAAGCTCCTACTTGCGGAAGAATTTCCAACATACTACTACCTTTAAGGTATACCTGTCTCATTATTTGAATAAAATATTTAAGAGGATTGATAGTAGTAATTAATTGAGCCCATTCGGGCATACTCCCTACAGGAGTAAACAGTCCACTTAGAAGAATAAATATCAACATAAAAAAGAAAATAACAAACATTGCTTGCTGCATAGTGCCCGAATAATTAGAGATAACCAAACCAAACCCAGATATAGCAAGTACATACACCGTTGCTGACAGATAAATGGTTAACAAACTGCCTATAGGCACCAAACCATAAACCAAGTAAGCTATGCAAAAACAGAGTGTTAATATTATGTATCCAATTATCCAATAAGGGATAAGCTTAGCTATCACAAATACAAATTTAGATATTGGCGTTACATTAATCTGCTCTATTGTTCCAGTCTCCTTCTCTCCTACTATATTTAATGCCGGTAAGAAACCACAAATAAGGGTAAGCAACATAACCATAATAGCAGGTACCATAAAAACTTTATAATCCATACGAGGATTAAACTTATTAAGTTCGCGAATATCAACAACTCTACTTTTATCGCTCACCATTTCAATGCTACTGTTTATAATAGCAGACAAATAAGAACTGCCTATAGAACCTTTAGTACCGTTTACCGTATTAGCAGATATAAGTATTTTGCCTACTTGTTCTTTTACGAGCGATTGTTCAAAGTTGTGAGGTATCTCCATAATAATATCTGCCGAGCCTGAACGTATAACTTCCATAGCTTGTTCGTAACCCGAACTATAATCTACAAAATTGAAATACTTCGATGACTCTACCTTCTGAATTATTTGCTGAGACAGAATAGATTTATCGTTATCAACTACGGATAGATTTATATTAGTAACTTCTTGATTGGCAGCCCAAGGCAAAACAAGCAACATAACGCAAGGCATAAACAACACTAAGCGTGGTAAAAATTTGTTACGCTTAAATTGTTTGAACTCTTTTTCTATTAAATATTTAAGCATACTACTTAATTGTTGATTTTTGCAATCGTTGAACGCTTACAGTAACTAAAACTATTGCCATAATAAACAATATTATTACCTCTTTCATTACATAAGTTATATCCAATCCTTCTATCATAATCTTTTTAACAGCAGATATAAACCAACGTGCTGGTATGATATTAGAAATCCATTGTAGTATTTCGGGCATACTTTCTATGGGAAACATCATTCCTGAAAGTAAGAGTACTGGCATAAGCAATACCATTCCCGAACCAAGCATTGCGGCGAGCTGTGTTTCTACCATAGACGAAATTAACAAACCCAGCGACAAGGCTACGAATATAAATAAAACCGAGATAACTATAAGCCACGTAAGACTTCCTGCGATTGGCACTTCAAGCAAAAAAACCGAAAGCAAGAGTATTGTCGCAAGATTTACCAACGATAACACAAGGTAAGGAATACATTTCGATAGTATTATATTTATAGGCTTAACGGGCGAAATTAGTAATACGTCCATCGAACCTTTTTCTTTTTCACGCACTATCGATATTGATGTCATCATAGAGCAAATAAGCATTAATATTAATCCCATAACTCCAGGCACAAAGTTAAAAGAACTCTTCATCTGTGGATTATAGAGATACTTAATTTCGACAACGGGTGTTGTTGGTGCAAAAGATGCTATTACGCTTTTAGTATAGTTTATTACAGCAGTAGCTCTATTTGGGTCGGTACCATCTGCTATTAGTTGCACAGAAGCCTTACCCGAATGTATAATATTCTGATGAAAACCTTTCTCAAAATTTATTATAATATCTGCCTTATCTCTACGTAATAAAGATTCTGGATCTGATGGATTTGTTATTAATTCTGTAAACGTAAAGTAAGGATTAGCTGCTATTCGTTCTTTTATTTGTCGAGTATAAGTATCTTCACTTGGGTCGAATATAGCTACTCGTATATTATTCACTTCTGTGCTTATAGCAAATCCAAAAAGTATAATCTGTATTATTGGCATAATAAGCAATATCATTACCGTACGCTTATCTCTTAATATGTGACAAAACTCTTTTTGTATAAAGTTCATAACTATTTGTTTAAGTGTATTTTGCTTTACGGGCAAGCAATGTAAAAACTTCGTCCATATCTTTAGCCTTGTATTTTGTCTTTAGATTATGTGGAGTATCAAGAGCTTCTATCTTTCCATCAACCATTATCGACACTCGATTACAATACTCAGCCTCGTCCATATAATGAGTGGTAACAAACACTGTGATACCTTTATCGGCAGCTTCATATATCATCTCCCAAAACTGTCTACGAGTTTGAGGGTCTACACCTCCTGTTGGTTCATCTAAAAAAACTATTTTAGGCTCGTGAAATATTGCTATTGAGAAAGACAATTTCTGTTTCCAACCAAGCGGAAGAGACTTTACCATACTATTGCGTTCCCCTATCATACCCAAGGAAGTAAGCAATATTTCTGTTTTTTCAGCTATTATATTGTCTTTCATTCCGTATATGCCACCAAACAGTCGTATATTTTCCCATACTTTTAAGTCTTCGTACAACGAAAACTTCTGACTCATATAGCCTATATTCTTCTTTATCATTTCCGGATTACGGTTTATATCGTATCCCGCAACTGTTCCCTCTCCAGAAGTTGGTTTGCTTAGTCCGCATAACATACGCATAGCTGTAGTTTTGCCTGCTCCATTAGCTCCAAGGAAGCCGAATATTTCTCCTCTACACACATCAAAGCTTATATCATTTACCGCCGTAAAGCTACCAAAACGCTTACAGAGCTTACTTACACATATCACTTTCGTTTGTTCTTTCATATTTACTTAGCAGATAAATACATATAACAATCTTCTATTGTAGGAGAAATGATTTTCATCTCTAATTCGGCATTTCCAACATCTACAAGATATTTATATAGAGCTTCTTCCGATAATGTTTTTTCAACAGTAATATGATGTACATTGCCAAAAGCAAAGCAAGTTTTTACGCCAACAATACTTTTTAAGTCTCTTAGCAACTTAAACATATCAGACGACTGCACCGACAATAAACGTTCGGGGTAAGCTTGTAAAATATTAGAAGGAGTATCTATAATCATAAAACTACCTTCTTTCATTAATCCTATTCGGTTACACAATTCCGCTTCCTCCATATAGGGTGTTGAAACTATTATACTTATATCGTCTTTCTTTAATTTGAGTAACATATTCCAAAGTTCTTTTCTCGACACTGGGTCAACTCCAGTTGTAGGTTCATCAAGAAACAATACTTTAGGTTTGTGAATTAGAGCGCAACAAAGAGCAAGCTTTTGCTTCATACCTCCCGAAAGATTACCTGCAAGCCTGTTTTTGAAAGGCTCTATCTGTACGTATATATCTTCTATCAAATTATAATTTTCTTCAATACTTGTATTAAAGAGATTGGCAAAGAATTTAAGGTTTTCTTCTATTGTTAAATCTTGATAAAGAGAAAATCTGCCAGGCATATAGCCCACGTTACTACGAATACTTCTCCAATCGGTTTTTACATCTAAACCTTCGACATAAGCATAACCCTTATCGGCTTTAGCGAGTGTGGTAAGTATCTTAATTAAGGAGGTTTTACCAGCACCATCGGGTCCTATCAAACCAAATATTTCTCCTTTTGTAATTTCAAAAGAAATGCCATTCAGAGCTTTTACCTTGCCATAACTCTTAAATATATCCTTTACTTGTATCGAAATCATTTATTCAAAGATTACATCAGCATACATTCCTATCTTTAACATACCATCGTTAGGAACTTCTATTTTAATGGCATACACAAGGTTAGCTCGTTCATCTCGAGTTTGTATTGTTTTAGGAGTAAACTCAGCTTTGTCTGACACCCAAATAAGTGCTCCCTCATATTCTCGTCTTTCTTTTTCTTTGTAATCTGCAAAAACTTTTACCTTCTGATTAAGTTTTACTCTTGTTAATTGGTCAGACGTTATATAAGCTCGCAATATCATTTCATCAAGATTTGCAACCTTAAATATTGGCTTACCAATACTTGTAACTTCTCCAGGCTCGGTATATTTAGTAAGTATCGTTCCTTTCACAGGACTTGTTATTCTACTTTTTTTAAGTTTATCGTCTACCTCTTCAATCTGATAAGAAAGAGCAAGGCTTTCGCCATCTATACTTAAGTTACTATTTTGCAAAGATGATCGTTGAGCCTCTAATTGTTTTTCCAAGAAAGCTATTTGCGCTTCTATATCGTCGAGTTGTTTCTGGTTTGCAACCCCTCCTTTTATTAGATTAGAAACACGTACTTGTTCACGCTTTTGTGTTGCTATCTGTTGTATTGTCGACGCTATTTGCTTTGGTATATCTTGCGACTTACTATTTACCGCCTTAAGTTTAGACTCTAACTGCATTTTTGTTAGATACAGTTGAGTTGTATCTACACAACCTAATGTAGTATAAGCCTCAACATTGCTCCCCTCTTCAATGTTAAGATTAAGAATTTCTCCTACAGCCTGCGATGAAACTATTATCTCTGTTGCTTCAAACACTCCCGAAGCATCATAATCGTATTTATTTCTGTTGCACGCAACAACAAGCATAATCGCTAAAAAAAGAATTATTATCTGTTTCATTTCTATTGATTTAATGTGTGTTTTAATTGATATACATATTTCATCATCTCAAGTTCGTGAGTTGACTTATTTTGTTTTGCCGATTGTTCGGCATTCATTTCTCTTATTATATCGGTAGAGTTAATAATACCAAACTCTATTTTGTTTTCGGCAGCCAAACGAATATTCTTTCTAAGAACAATAATATCATCGTCTTCTTCTATCTTTTTTCTATAACTATTAATAGCCTCTTGCTGTTGAATAATTTTAATACGAGAGTTGAACAGATAAACATCTTGCAACACCATTGTATTTTTAATTGCATTATCGATCTTCCTATAATCATTATTCTTAGTATAAAGGTTACTTATATTCCACGACAGTTTAAGTCCTCCAACAGCATAAGCTCTAAATCCCTCTTTAAGCATATTAAGAGCCGGATTAGCATAACCAGCTTGTATAAAAGCCCCAAGCTTAGGAAGATTAGCTGAATTAATTTTCTTTTTTTGAACTTCTAAGAGATTTATATTCGAATGAAAATAATTTATCTCAGGAGTAGCTATATCCGAATCGGCAAACAAACCTGAATATCTATTTAAGTCTATATCATTCAGCTTCGGACGTACTATATATATATTATCGTCAGTTGACAATCCTACAAAATAAGCAAGCATATTAGAATAACTCTTTCGTAAACTTTCGAGTTCTATGCGTTGTTGTGTATTTTGCTTTATCTCTACCTTTACAACATCTATATCTACCTGAGTAGCCGTACCATTACCATAAGCTGTATTTATCTTATTAAGATTTACATTCAGTTCTCTTAAATAAAGACTATTGAGCGACAACCTTTCATCAATCATAAGTATTCCAAAGAATATTTCGTTTACCCTTTCTCGAATAGCATACATCTCAACATCAAGCTGACTTTTATCTACTAAATGTTCGGCTTCAATAATTTGTTTTTGAGATTTTGTTACGCCTCCGTCGAATATAGTCTGATTAACTTCGGCTACTATTTGATACTGGTCTTTATTTATTGTAGGAATATCTATACTCGGCATAGATATAGGAATACTTGTAACATCGGTTTGATAAGTAGCTTTACCCGATATATACAGTTGAGGCATATACGCTTTAGAAGCATTACTAAGACTATAACTTTCGCTTTGCGATATAAGATTGTAACGCTTTATCTGCGGATAATTCTGCTCAGCCATCTCAAAACACTTCTCAATAGTAAGCTGAGCATAGGTAGTGAGTACCGAGACACATACTAATAAAATTACAAATCGTATTTTCATAGCATAATACTCTTTAATATTGTTTCTATAATCTCTTCACGCCTGTGCTTTATGAACTCCAACTTTTGTCTTTCGGGTATTTCCAACAATACATCTATAACTGGAAGAGCTAAAAAACTAAATACATTTAACGATATTATATTAAGAAATAAATCTTGAGAAGAAATATTCCTCACATTACCTTTAGCTATTTCCTCTTTCAATTCTTTATCAAAAAGTTTCAATATATCATATGGAACATTACCAATCTCGGTTCTTGCCAAAGTAATCCTATCTGGGTTTTTTACTAATTCACTAAGTATAAGCATCGGAAGTTTAGGATTTTGAGTTATCATATCAAAATGGCAACCTATTCTTTTTGCCAATTTTTCTTCAAAACTACCAACAGAATTATCTTCACAGAAAAACGCCGTAGCGAATAAACTAATCTTTTTCTTAAATATACGAAGGAAAAGATTCTCCTTTGTTCGGAAATAATAATGTACCATTGCGTGGTTACAACCTGCCTCTTTAGCAATTAGCGTTGTTGATGTTTGATTAAAACCTTTATCTAAGAATAGATTTTCAGCCACATCTAAAATCTTTTCCTCCATATTTATCTCCGTCTGCTTTGCACTGTTATTCATTTTACTATAAATTTAATATCGTTATCATTGCTGTTTAACACATCTGTTAACAGCGCAAAGGAAAGCATAAAATATTTACTACGCAAACGTTGGCAAATAAAATTATATTTAGCTGATAACAAAAACAGCACAACATACAAAAACGATAAAACAATCTTAGCAAAAGGAAGTAAGTGAAGTTATTATAAACCCCTTGCATATCTTTGTCGAAGCACCTTGTCATTATTAGGAAAAAGACGCCCTAAATAAAGTTTTACATTTTTAGGAGAAAAATACAACAATAACAGTTTATCGCAACTGCTATTAAAAAATGTTGCAGTTGTAATTTACTATCAAAATGTATATTTGACATATTGGAAACAGTGGTGCGATAACTAAGAATAAAAAGGTTGGATGTTGTGATTTGCTATTAAAATTTATTACTGTCCGATAAAACTTTTTTAGGTAAAAAATAGGGCTGAATCCATTTGCAGAATTCAACCCTTGTTGATTACTTTTGTAGCTCCTAAACAAACAAAACTAATCATTGGTAAAAGTACACATTTTATCGGACAGCAATAAAAAACTAAAAGTTAAAAGTATGATAGCTTGCATTACAGTTAAGGCTGGAAGCCTTTTTAGACCTAAGAACTAAGAGTTATGTGCTTCTCTTTGCACCAACTTTTAGTTCTTATCTTTTAGTTTTTAACTTGTGCGAAGCACACCATTTTTTATCTTTTATCTTGCTTGCCTGTCGTTTCACCCGTATGAAACAGGTTGTTTTATTAGTGTGAAACAAAGTGTTTCACCTATATGAAACAAGTGTTTTCAAACCGTGAAACGAATTATATCAAACCGAGAAACGGGTCGTTTCAAAGTATGAAATGGATTATGTCTATGTATGAAACAAAAAGGATTTCAGCCTTTTTTGAACTAAGAACTAAGAGTTGGCGCGAAGCAGCAAGCGACTAGTCTTTGTTGCGCAAGCAACCCATAGTTGTTAGTCTCTACTAACCGTTGCTGTTAGTAGAGACTATTCGCCCCCTATAATAACAACGGCAAGGGGTATCTAGCATAAGAAGAAAAAAAGGGCTTGCTTTTAAAAACAAAAAGCGAAACGGCTTGAAGTAGGCTGTTTCGCTAATGTTGTTATGAGGTTAAAGTTTTACCAGACAGCAATAATCAAAATTGTATCTTTGCGCTTATCCAACGTATCCCAGTTGTGATTTGCTATCAAAATTGTATCTTTGACATATTGGAAACAGTATAAGGACAAATTTTCAAACTGCTCAAATTGTTGTGATTTGCTATCAAAATTGTATCTTTGACATATTGGAAACAGTAACGATATGAAAATGGATAAATACATCACAGTTGTGATTTGCTATCAAAATTGTATCTTTGACATATTGGAAACAGTAAGGAAAAATCAACAAAACAACTCATATTTGTTGTGATTTGCTATCAAAATTGTATCTTTGACATATTGGAAACAGTACTTACGAGATAAGGCATACAAAACAGCCAGTTGTGATTTGCTATCAAAATTGTATCTTTGACATATTGGAAACAGTTTCGCCATAATAATTGTTTTAGGCAAAAGTGTTGTGATTTGCTATCAAAATTGTATCTTTGACATATTGGAAACAGTTCAATTAATTTCAAAAGCACCAGAAATGTTGTTGTGATTTGCTATCAAAATTGTATCTTTGACATATTGGAAACAGTCTATGTCTATTGCTTCTTTTATGC
This sequence comes from Dysgonomonadaceae bacterium PH5-43, assembly GCA_029916745.1. Taxonomy (NCBI): domain Bacteria; kingdom Pseudomonadati; phylum Bacteroidota; class Bacteroidia; order Bacteroidales; family Dysgonomonadaceae; species Dysgonomonadaceae bacterium PH5-43. Next base: position 126,877 of record JARXWK010000003.1, read on the forward strand.
CAAGATGTTGTGATTTGCTATCAAAATTGTATCTTTGACATAACACGTTGCCAAAATGCAGCAGCTCGATAGGTTGTGATTTGCTATCAAAATTGTATCTTTGACATATTGGAAACAGTGGCATCTACAAGCATTTGCTTATTCTGTAAGTTGTGATTTGCTATCAAAATTGTATCTTTGACATATTGGAAACAGTAAGAAAAAGACTAATAATACTGGTATAGGGTTGTGATTTGCTATCAAAATTGTATCTTTGACATATTGGAAACAGTAAAACAAGGGGAGAGCTTGGACCAAATGAGTTGTGATTTGCTATCAAAATTGTATCTTTGACATATTGGAAACAGTTACGAATAGAAACAAAAGGCGAGGTTGCTGTTGTGATTTGCTATCAAAATTGTATCTTTGACATATTGGAAACAGTTACGTGATTTTCAAACCCCCATATTTCATAGTTGTGATTTGCTATCAAAATTGTATCTTTGACATATTGGAAACAGTCGTAAAATTGTTGTATGTCCTTTACCCTTGTTGTGATTTGCTATCAAAATTGTATCTTTGACATATTGGAAACAGTCCCTCTTCTCTTCTAATGTCAAAACGACTAGTTGTGATTTGCTATCAAAATTGTATCTTTGACATATTGGAAACAGTTAAAGCGTGTAACTGAAAGCCTTCATATTTGTTGTGATTTGCTATCAAAATTGTATCTTTGACATATTGGAAACAGTTATAATTATATTTACAGGTATTCGTCTACCGTTGTGATTTGCTATCAAAATTGTATCTTTGACATATTGGAAACAGTAGTTTGTTTCAGATAATATTCAATGGGAAAGTTGTGATTTGCTATCAAAATTGTATCTTTGACATATTGGAAACAGTGTACCAACTCCCGGTACTAAGGCTAACACGTTGTGATTTGCTATCAAAATTGTATCTTTGACATATTGGAAACAGTCAACAAAAATATATTTGGTTTCAGATCAAGTTGTGATTTGCTATCAAAATTGTATCTTTGACATATTGGAAACAGTAAATACTCCGCTTTTTCCAACTTTGACGGGGTTGTGATTTGCTATCAAAATTGTATCTTTGACATATTGGAAACAGTTTTTTCCGCCCACCCGCTCTAAACTGATTGGTTGTGATTTGCTATCAAAATTGTATCTTTGACATATTGGAAACAGTATAGAAATTGATAATGTGATATCATTTCTGTTGTGATTTGCTATCAAAATTGTATCTTTGACATATTGGAAACAGTATAGAATTATAATGGAAGAGATAACAAAAAGTTGTGATTTGCTATCAAAATTGTATCTTTGACATATTGGAAACAGTACAATACGCATAAAGTACTGTTACACACAAAGATAATAACATCAATGCAATTCTAAAAAATGCTGTTATCCAACAAAAATCCCACACTTATATGTGGGATTTTTTATTTCTAGAAAGTTGCACTTAAAACAATTCGAGCTGTTGATATGGAGTTTTAATTGGCTCTTCCTTCTTTCCATAAAACAATTCCATGCTCCCAAATTGCTTATCCGTAACACACAAAATACCGATATGCCCTTTAGATGGAAGCATATTTTTCACTCGTGTAATATGCACCTGAGCATTTTCTCTACTTGCACAATGTCGCAGATAAATAGAAAATTGAAACATAGTAAAACCATCATTTTGAAGCCTCTTGCGAAAATCACTATAAACTTTACGGTCTTTCTTTGTTTCTGTTGGCAAATCAAAAAAAACAAGAACCCACATAATTCTATATTCACTAAAACGTTCCATTTATTCCAATAATTTATTCGAAAGATGGATAAGTTATTCTACGAACTTCTCCTAAATAACATTTCGCCAAAGATGATGCCGTTTGCGACGCTGCTATCATTAACGGACTCCGTTTATCATTAATAACAACATCTAAAACAGGAATACTCAACAATTTTACTTTTATTTCTTTAGTTAGCTCCTCTATACTATTTTCTTGTTCTGTAATATCTACAACTAATTTATCCACAAACGGACGATAAGGTTCCATTATATCATCAGCTAAACAATAAGCATTATAGCGATTATGATGATGAATGCCTAGAGTCGGCATTAAACCACTCGCTACCAATGCTCGTGCTATTATTGCTCGCAATATAGAATATCCATAATTCAATAAATTATTAGGAGGCACTTCTTCTCGCCCTCTTCTAAAGTTTGGAATATCTGGGAATAAATTAGCCCAATAATAAGCAGCAGCTCGTCCTTCCAAGTTTTCTGAATCTCCGCTTTTTACATCTTTAGCCCAAGCTAACATATTAGAAACCTTGGCATTTCTGGTTTTATTTAAAACATAAGCTTGGTTTGTTATTTTTGCTTGAATGGTTTGTTGCCATAGCTGTTTACGAAGAGGTAATGATGAATCAACTTGCGCTCTAAAGCGTTCACTCTGTGTAGTATTACCGTCTAATGGCAAATGCAAACCTATAGGCATACGATTCGACCCACAAGTTATAATAGCACAATTATTATTCAATAACGATTCTAAAACGCCATGAGTAAGAGTTATCTGTTTGTTATCCAAAATCACAACTCCTATATCTTCAATAGGGATTTGCTTAATATTTTCCTTTTTGAATGACTCTGGAAGTGAATCACTCTTTTCTATCTCTGGAAATCTTATAATCAGTTGTTTATTTTTCACACTGAGATAAGATGGATTCTCGAAATAAAGAGTTCTCTTAATCATGGCATTATAGATTTAATTTACGAACTAATATTCTCCTACCGCAACAATTTCCCCTATATGATTTATACGCACTTTAACAATATTATCAAGTCCTCTTGAACTTCTAAAATCGGTCCAAGTTATTCGTTTCAACATAGCACTTGTTTCATTTACTGTAGTTTCTAAATGATGCCTAAAAACATAATTTTTATATGTAAACTTCTGCACCCTAAATAAATTAGGACTAATCATGGCATAATTATCAGGATTCAACAAGTCTTCAGTCTTTGGATCAAAACCTATTTTATCATTTGGAAAAACAAAATATTCATTCTGTTTCATAGTAAATAAAAACTGCCAACCTTCGTCTTTCTTATAATCTTTATCAATAATTGGCACTCCCGACTTAGATCTACTTGTCACTTCAAAGAATGAAACTACGTTCTCTTGCAGATTACCATTTTCGTCACGATAAATAGCAACGTGATGATTATTTCCTGTATTAACAAAATCTACAGGTTGTTTATGAGCATTTTCATCTAATATAAATTGACCTTTATTATCTTTCTTGTCATGCAAAGCCTGCGCATTACTAATACCCAATATTGCCACCCTCTTAATCTTAATTCCTTTTGCTTCATTTAACCAAATAGGATTTTCTTCCAAATTAGAGAAAGCCTGCTTCGCATTACCTCCAAAAGCTTTTAATCTATCTTCTAACAACTTGCGGATTTTCAAATCAACAACTTTTTCTACTTTTAGGTCGGGCGACACTTCCTTCCTAATAGTATAAATTGTTTCAAAAGAAACAGTTTTCACTTTTTCTGGAATCGAAATAGTTTGTTGTGCATCTATATATATAGGATTTTTAGCTAAACTATTTTTGCCTGTAAATGCCTTTTTAGCATCATTGTTAAATTCTTGTAATCGTTTCAACAAAGCATCTCGACACTTTTTATTCGCAACTTTCCGTATTTGTTCTTCATTAAATCCAGCTCCCACTTTCTCCATTTTAGTAACATACCTTTTACAACTACCATAGATGGTTTCATTATGTAGCTGTCCTCGTGGAGTGGACTGTTGTTTTTTGTTTACACCTCCTTTTTTCTTGCTCTTATTAATATTATTAGTAAAGACTTTGTTTTTTGCTTTAATCGAAATCAACACATCTTCTAAATGTTTTTTAGCTTCACTTCTAAATTCTTCAACAGGATATATAGGTGGGGTGAATTTTAATTTATTTCTATTATCTCTATATAATTCTTTTCTTTCTATACCATATATATCAGACGTTTTATCTTTTCTTGCATTTAGATTATTCAGGTACTGAATGTGTGAATGCTTAGTAAATGCCACCGTAAGAGCATCCATTGCATGGTGTCGATGATCATTTCGCTTAGTCCAATCTTTTATTCTATAAATTCGTTGCCCTTCTCTGCCTTCTATTACTTCTGTTAATCCGAGTTGTTCATATTTATCCCAATTCAACTCTTTCATTACATCAATAAGTTGCCAATCTTCTCGCAAACGATCGGTTATCATTCCCGTTGTCGAAACTACAGTTTTAACCAACTCTTCTAATATTTCCTTTGCTTTTTTAGCTATGTATTGTGTATCTCTAAGATCTCTTGCTATAAAACCATCTTTAATTTCGCTTGCCGCCATTTTCAACTTACGGAGCTTAGTCTTTTTTGTAATGTCAGCACCAAATAGAGTTTCAATTCTCTGAAGATATTCCTCAAAACCTTGCTCTCCATATTCTTCCAACACAAAATCAGATGCTGTTTTATTTCCTTTTTTGAGGTTTACTTCTCTAAATTCTAAAGTTTTATTGGCAAACGAATCATCAAAAGAAGAAGCCTGAGGAATTATGTGTTCGATGTCAATTTCTTTACTAAACAGTTGATTTGGTGATATGTAACGATTACTATATAATGTTTTATACCCATTATTCTTTAATTCTTCATATAATTTATAACGAATAATATCATTCCTGCTAATATGAGACAACCCAAATTTTTCACTTTTCAATATTTCTCTATACTTTTCGTGTTCGGCTGTTGCATTGTTAATAGCAACCGTCATATCGGCACGTTCTTTTGCATTTTTCTTTAATTCACGAGCTAGTTCAATTCTTATTTCATCTGGTTTTCCATACTTATCAATTAAAGTATTTATAACGTTAACCATTTGATTTAAGATTTTTTCTACGACGGGATTACGTAATGAATTTTTAGGAAGAATATCAAGTTTATCTTTCAACACTTTATTTTCTATTTCGTCCTTAGTTAATGACTTTTCAGAATGTCTATAACCTGCATATTCACAAGCTACGTTGTATTGGTTTCCATCTTTCATATATGGAAGAATCTTTTTAATAGCCTTTGCCGATAAACTCCCATAATCATCTTGAAATACTATGTTCGCTAAAACAGAAGCATATTCTTTGTCAAAACCATAGAGTTCAGTTATTTTATTAATCAATTTTTCATTCCCTACCGTTGAATCATCACCTTCAAATGAATACAATAAATGCCATAATTTATAAAGAGCTTGTTGTTCAAATTCTTCACCAGACAATGAAGAATTAAAATATAGAATATCTGTATTATAACCTAAACCAGCAAAAATATCAGATACGATATGTATTATTTTCTCATAAGTAAGTTTAGAAAAATCGTATTCTCCATGCCCACTAATATCTATTATTTTTTGGTATGCATCAAACAAAGCAGTTTGTGTTAAGTTTCCTTGTATAGATGTAAAATTCAAATCTAAATCAGTATGATTTTTAAATAGTATTTTTAATATATCCGACTTCTTTAGTTCTTTTTTCACAGAAAGCTCTCTTGCTAATATTTCTTTTTCTTCCTGATACAAACGTCTCCTACCTCCATAAGTAATAGGATCTTCTATTTCATCGAACAAACCCATTCCTTTTTGTTTTTTAGATTTCTTTCCCTTAGGAAAAACTTCTATATCATTTAGTTTTTGCCAAATCTTAAATTCTTGAAATAAAGGAGAAGATCGAGGGCAAACTCTTAACCCTACTGTCTTTGTTTTTTTCTTTCCTTCAACATATATTTCTATATTTTTTCTCTCAAATTCACAAAAGCTAATCAATCCTTTCTGACTTTTCAATTTTCGTTGATAAAAGATAATAACATCGCGGATTTCTTGTTTTAATTCTTCCGTTAACTCTTTGTAAAACTTAGCTTGAGTTTCCCAAATAATCTCAAACTCATTTAAGTAATCTTGACGATAAAACACTAGATTTTTCAAACGAATATTAGGGTCTTTATCCAACTGAGCCATTAAATACTGCCCCACGGTTTGTTTATAGAAATGTAATTCTTTACTTCGATCACTGATATTCCCTAAATAACCACTTGATTTTCCTAATTGTATATTTATTTTCTGAAAAACAATAACTAGTTCTTCTAAATCCATCTTTTGACAAAGGGATTTAGCTCTCCATTCATAATTTTCAAGATTTAACTCTGCGCCCTTAGAATTACGTTTTAATCCCACAATACCAAAAGGTTTTTCACAAATAGCCCAAGTTTGTTTTTCATTTTTACCTCTTAGATTTTCTTTTAATTCATCAGTAAAAATATAAGGATAAAATTGTTTCTGAAAATACCATATTCTATCAAACTCATTTTGTAAATCCGAACGATAAAAATCAGGAATATATTTCTTATTATATTTGAGCAATTGTAATACAAACTGTCCTGGTGTTAGATTTTCATCGTATAGTTTTTTCGCTATTTCCATACCATCAATCAACTGCCCTTCATCTTGTGACTTTGCTTTACGACTACTCTTATAACCTCTTTTTTTATTTATCATCAATAATACTCGAGCAAACTCTTCTAATGATATTTTTTCGGTAGCAGCTTTTGCTCTCAAGCGATACGTTTCAAACGTCGTTTTGTTTCCATTTTCAGTCAAAACAGTTTCGTCAGTTATAAAACCTTCGTTTTTAAGAATTTTAATAAGGTTAAGTCTACGAAGTTTATAGCGTTGCAAGTTACGACGCGCTCCTCTTTTTAACGTACGGTCAGCATTAGTCGTAATACTTTTCCCTTTTTCAAAGTTTGTGGTTTCATCTACAGTCAAAGGATTAACCCTTACTCCAAGTTTAACAATTGAAGATTTTTCTTCTTGTGTCTCCGCTTCATTTACTACTGCGAAACCAATACTCGCCACTCCTAAATCAAGTCCAAATATTTTTTTCATACCTATCGTTGTTTTATTAATTACTAAGATGCTTAATCTCAATTCGAATTGCAGCTCAAATATAACAAAAAAGCATACAATTATTAACTTTATCATCAATAATCATAAATTTTCTATAGTTTTCATTGTCTTAAAAAGAAAAACTGTTATATTTGCATACAATTTTGAAGCAAATCACAATAAGGATGATTCCGTTGTGAAAACATTAAGAGCGGGGATGGTTATCTATCCTCGTTTTTTTATACGTGTAAGCCAAAATCCGGCTCACCGTAAAACATTGAGGGTAAATTCTTTTAATTTTTTATCTTTGTTTTCTTTTAAGACTATATATTATGATCAAAGACGGCTATAGTTTGTTGTTGCCTTCCGGGTTTACGGATTACTTCGACATTACTCAAGTTGAAGAAAAAGCAAGTGCTATCACTATTTATTTAAGTGAGAAATTAGATTTGCTTAGCCAGGAGAAGAACTCTAATCTTGAGAGCAAAGGTTATCTCCCTGAAGTAATTATTCAAGACTTTCCTTTACGAGGTAAAGCGTTGTTTCTTAAAATTAAGCGTCGTCGTTGGGTTAATAAGGAGACAGGCGAGTATGTTAGTCGTCCGATTCGTATAGAGGCCTCTGGGACTCGATTAACCGCAGAATTTGCGGCTTTTTTAAAAGGTTTACACCGATAATCACGCAGTAAGTTGTCGTTCGATCGGAGAGTCTTATGGGGTTGATGGGGACTTGTTTGAACGACAATACCGTAATCATCTGAGTGGTTACAAAGAATGGGATCAGCGATCTCATGCCGAGGATTGGATTCTTTTTCCTAAGAACATGGGGGCTTACCTCGGAATTGATGAGGTAGCTCTTTCGCAAGGCGAACTCTATACTATTTTGATTAATAAAGCTGCTAAAGGAAGAAAAGGCAGTATCATTGCAATCATAAAA